>CAZVKD010000480.1:0-1501 GCA_964627675.1 uncultured Gemmatimonadaceae bacterium | reverse complement strand
CCTCACGTCAAGATAGACGGGATTGGTCTCGCTTGATCCAGGACCGACATGGATCGTCGCAACCTGGATAGGATAGCCCTGTCCGGGAGCAAGCACCCGCGGGTTGGAATCCCCTTTGAGATCAACCTTCCAGGGGCTCGCGTTGGGTTCTTGTGGCTGGGTCGCCGTGACACGCTGGATTAGCGCAGGACTACGACCGACGTTGAGAAGCTCGATCGAGTTGTCAACCCTAAGCGGACCGGGATCGTCTATTGTCGTCGGTGTCGGCCACCCAGGCACCTGCAACCACGGATGCTCAGATATCTCGACAGCATCCCCTTGGGCGTTCAGGAGACGTTGGGTCACCGACGCATACCAGTATGCGGCCACGAGAGTGGCCGCGAGTAGCCCAACTTGGGTTCCGGTCGCCCATCGATTCGAGTCCGCCAACACTCCCGCTCCAGTGCCGATGACGATCCCCGCAACGACGATGAGAGCGAACCACGTCCGCCCCGGCTCGGTGTGCGCTGGAGTCGGCGGAATAGGGACGTGCGGCTTCTCGTGCGTGTACCCCGCCGTACCTTCGGCAGCATCTCGTGGCGTCGCCCACGAGACATAGATCGCGAGGAGGATGGCGAGGAAGTAGACTCCAACTAACATTTCGAGGCCAGCGAGAAGCTTTGCCGTGGTAGAGAGACCCGCGTCGAGCCCGTCGGGCGAAAGAACACGGATACCCCGATAGATCGACTCAACCATCCGCTCGGATACTGATGGCATCCGGTCTGATGCTGATGCCGATATGAACGGCACCCAAAAGACGCTGAACGCGATTGCCGCACTAACGTATCCTGCGAAGGTAAGTGCAACCGAACGCAGAGGATTCAGGGGTCTTCTTCCCGAGTGAAGTCCCGTCACAAACACTATGGCCGTATTCGCCAGAAGTACGTCCGCGAGAAGCAGCGCGGCCAGTATCACAGGCGCAAAGGCGATCCACCACCAAGCGGTTTTGAACCACAAACTGGCCGAGCAGTTGAGTAGCACGAGCATCACCAACCTGAGCGCTACCCAAAAACCTTCGCGCTTCTGAAAGCTCGGCTGCGCCGCTGGTGACCATTCATCCGCGTAACGGCGAAGCAGATCCTCAATTGAGCGCCACCGTGCCCGGGTACGCTTGTCGCGTTCGATATTCACCTTGGGCCCTCCTTGTCGAGCCCCCCAAGCTGCCGCCTCAACCACCCCTCCGCCTCCGCCCGTCCCGTCGCCTGGGCCAGCCCGTCGAGCAGCTCTCCCATCGTCCGCGCGAGCCCGCGCTCTAGGATCGCCAGCATCCCGAGGTACACGTCGCGCTCGGGATCCGGCCCGCGCTGGGCCCGATCCGTGCCCGCTTCGGCCGCCAAGACGCGCACCCGGGCGAGCAGGGCCACCGCGTCGGTGATCGCGGCCCGGGCGGGGTCCGGCATCACGCCCCCGGCGTCCCGACCGGCGCCACCCGCTCAAGCGCCTCCTGCCCCCGCTTGAGCGC
>CAZVKD010000479.1:0-1509 GCA_964627675.1 uncultured Gemmatimonadaceae bacterium | reverse complement strand
CGCCGGCCGCCCCCAGCAGTGCAGCGGCGGCGCGCGGCCGCATCGCGAGGATCCCGCCGTATACCCCGTACGGCACCGAGACCAGAGCACGGCCGCCCATCAGCGCACGGCACAAGAACAGCGGAAGCACCCCCTCGATGCCGGCATCGCCTTCGGCTACCAGGTAGTACGGGCGGTGCCCGAAGGCGGCCTCGACCGCGCGCCGCCACGCGCCGAGGTGGCACGGGCTCCCTGCGGGATGCCGACGGACGAAGGCGTCCCACGCCTCGGTCTCCTCACCGATGTCCCGCACCTCCACGTCCGCCGCCACCGTCATCCCCTGGTCTCCAGCAGGACACGCACGATCCGGCCCGCCGCCTTACCGTCCCACAGCTCCGGCACCTCACCCGCCGGCCACCGTCCATCCCGCACCTGAGTCCAGGCCGCATAGATCTCAGCCGGTTCGACCCCAACGACCCGATTCGTGCCCTTCGTCACCGTTACCGGACGCTCGGTGTTCGTCCGCAGGGTCAGACAAGGGACACCGAGGGCCGTGGTCTCCTCCTGGATGCCACCCGAGTCCGTCAGGACACAGCGGGCGTTCGCCATGAGCTGGACGAAGTCCAGATACGGCAGCGGGTCCGTCACGTGCATGCCGGCCCACTCCGCGTGCTCGAGGTCGGCCAGGCGCCGCCGCGTGCGCGGATGCATCGGGAAGACCACGGGGATCTCCGCCTGCACACGCCTGATCGCGTCCAGTATCCTGGCGAGCGCCCGTGGCGTGTCGACATTGCTCGGCCGGTGGAGCGTCAGCGCCGCGTATCCTCCGGGCGCCACACCCAGACGCTCCAGGATGGGCGACCGCTGCGCCTGATCCCGGTATCGGTACAAGGTGTCGATCATCACGTTCCCGACGAAATGCACCCGCTCCGGTCCCACGCCTTCCCGCGTCAGATTCTCGTTGGCTGCCGGCTCCGTCGTGAACAGCCACCGAGCCACCGCGTCCGTTAGGATCCGGTTGATCTCCTCGGGCATCGTCCGGTCGAAGCTCCGCAGCCCGGCCTCCACGTGCGCCACCGGGATGCCGAGCTTGACCGCGGTGAGCGCCGCCGCCAGCGTCGAGGTCACGTCCCCGACGACCAGCACCGCGTCCGGACGCTCGTCGGCGAGCACCGGCATCAGACGCCGCATGATCTCCGCCAGCTGCCCCACCTCGGTTTCTGCTCCGACACCGAGATTCACGTCGGGCGCCGGAATCTCGAGGTGTGCGAAGAACGCTTGCGACATGGCCACGTCGTAGTGCTGGCCCGTGTGTACCAGTCGCATCGTGAGCCCGCGGTATCCTGACGCCTCGCCAAGGATCGGGGCGATCTTCACGAAATTCGGCCGCGCACCGACCACTGCCGTGATCTTCACGACCGATCTCCTACCGGGCTCAGTCCGGCCGCAGCGAGAATCTCTCCGACCGGACCGACCTCGACCTCCTGGAGGAGCCGGGCCAGGCGGGCCTCCGTCCTCCCAACGTTGACG
>CAZVKD010000478.1:0-1535 GCA_964627675.1 uncultured Gemmatimonadaceae bacterium | reverse complement strand
ACGGATCCACCGCCCAACCCTTCGTGAGACGGAACAGCGCCTCGAGGTCGGCCTGGTCCGCCGACTTTTCCGCATCGCCCCATTCACGCTCGCCGTCGGCGTCGACTTCCTCCCGACGGGTCTGACCGTACATGAGCTTCATCGTGTTGAGCCAGTTGAGCCCGGGGTTGATCTGCCGTTCGGCGGAACCGTTGAGATAGGCCGACCACGCCACCGAGCCGGCCTCTCCACCTTTCCAGTTGTCGCTGTAGCTCGACTGGGTGAGATTGAGCCCGGCCTCGAGCCACGGATACCATCTGCCCACTTCGAGCAATTTCTTCTCTTCTTTCTTTTCGGACACGGCTGGGGCGATGCCCTGCGCGAGAGCGCGGCCGGCGGCACTCGCGAGCAGGCAGGCAAGGACGGCAATGGCGGCGCGGCGCTGACGATGCTTGAACCCATGAGGCGTTTTCACGATGGACCCTCCGGTGATTTTTTGCGTCCG
The DNA here is from genome assembly GCA_964627675.1 of uncultured Gemmatimonadaceae bacterium. Taxonomy (GTDB): domain Bacteria; phylum Gemmatimonadota; class Gemmatimonadetes; order Gemmatimonadales; family GWC2-71-9; genus JACQHC01. The sequence goes on along the minus strand of CAZVKD010000478.1, from coordinate 1,051 downwards.
AAAGCGTAACCGCATCGACACCGGTGGGCAAAGTGTATTTGCGATTATCCGGACCGCGGCAGCCGTGATAATCTATGCCCCGATGAGCCGCCGGTGTGCCCTGGGTTTGGTCGTGCTGGGGATCGGATCACTGCTTCCGGCCGGCGTACTCGCGCGCGCCAAGACTGACCTTGTTTTTCTCGCCAACGGCGATCGCGTGACCGGCGAGATCAAGTACCTCGACAAGGGAATCATCAGCTTCAAGACCAACGACATCGGGACCCTCAGCATCGAGTGGGAGGACGTGGACTCGCTCAACAGCGTGTACCAGTTCCGTGTCGAAGACCAGTTCGGCGAGAAATACTTCGGCGCGATCTTCCTGACCCGGTCGGGCACGATGCAGGTGATCCAGGGCGGAATCATGGAAACCACCCCGGGAGCCGGGGTGGTCGCGATCACGCCGCTCGAGACGACATTCTGGCAGCGGCTCGACGGGTCGATCAGCATCGGGTTCAGCTACACCAAGGCCAACAAGCTTGCACAACTGACCAGCGACCTCAACGTGCGCTTCCGGACTCCGCTGCGAACGCTGGTGCTCGATGCGAGCAACATCGCCACGTCGCAGGAGGATGGGGAAACGACGCGCCGGCAGGACATTTCGCTTACCTACAACCGCCTGTTCGAGAGCCGCTGGTACTTCAGCCTGGCCGCCGGAACCCAGACGAATGATGAGCTTGGGCTCGACCTCCGTGTGAACCTCGCGCCCGGCGTGGGCTTGAATCTGGCGCAGACCAACCACAACACCCTCGCTGCCGTGGCCGGATTGAGCGGTAACCGCGAGTGGTCGGGAACCACCGACGGCGGCTACAACCTGGAAGCGTTCGTGGGCGTGGAACACTCCGTGTTCCGTTATGACTATCCGAAGACTGACATCACAACGGACGTGACCGCGTATCCCAGCCTCACGACGTCGGGCCGTATCCGCACCGAGATCGACATCAGCGCGAGCCGCGAAGTCATCAAGGACCTCAGCGTCGTCGTTTCGTTCTATCATTCTTACGACAGCGACCCG
>CAZVKD010000477.1:0-1544 GCA_964627675.1 uncultured Gemmatimonadaceae bacterium | reverse complement strand
AGAGCTGCATCCGCTTCAGGACGGCCAAGGATCTGGCCTTCCCCTCCGCCGCCAAGCTGCTCGAGGAGGCCGCGGGCACCTTCCGGTCCTGACCGGACAACCGATGCGCCGACCAACCACCCTGCTTGCCGCCGCGCTCGCCATCGCCGGCACCGCGGGTGCCGCGGCCGGATCGCTGGCGGCGGTCGCGCAGACCCCCGTCGGCCCACGCGCCTGGACGCCCGCCCCCTCAGCCCAGGTGGGCGACGTCACCCGCGCCCAGCAGCTCTTCAACACGCTGATGAGCCCGTTCTGCCCCGGCCTGACCCTCGCCAACTGTCCGAGCATCCACGCCGAGACGCTGCGCACCAGCGTGCGTCGCCGGCTCGAGGCCGGCGAGCATCCGGATTCCATTACCGAGTCGCTCGTCGCGGCCTTTGGCGAGCGCGTACGGGGCGCTCCGCGCAAGAGCGGGTTCGGCCTGGCACTCTGGGCGCTGCCCGCCGTCCTCCTCGTGGGCGGGGGGGCAGCCCTCAGCTGGTGGATCCGACGCCGCGGCGTCGTGACCGCGCCGGCGCAAGCCGCGGCGCCACCCGCGGGCGGCGCGGACCCGGCGCTGCTCGAGCGCGTCCGGGCGGCCGTCCGCGACGACGGGTAGCGGCGCGACCCTCCGGCCCTCACGCGAATCCTCCAACCACAGCACAGCGTATGGTGTCTGAGGGACAGGAGGTCTCGCCATGAATGGGATCGTCGCACAGCGGAACGCGGCCATCGTCGGTGGAGCCGTCATCGGGGCCCTCATTGGGCTCGGCCTCGGCTCCTCGCTCGGCTACCTGCCTGGCGGCATCGCCATCGGCGGGTGGCTCGCGCTCATCTTCGGCTGGTGCAACGCCGCCCGTTTGCAGCGCTCCCGCTGGTAGGCAAGCAGGAAGGGCCGCTCCCCGGCAGGGAGCGGCCCTCGCGCGGCCGCCGGCGCGGGCGGCGGCCTCACGCCACGGTGACCTCCGGGCAGAGATAGACGTCCTGGATGGCGTGGAACAGGGCCACGCCCTCCTTGAGCGGGCGCTGGAACGTCTTCCGCCCGCTGATCAGCCCCATCCCGCCGGCGCGCTTGTTGATGACGGCGGTCATGACGGCGTCCTGCAGGTCGTTCGTCCCGGACGCCCCGCCCGAGTTGATAAGACCCACGCGGCCCATGTACCCGTTCGCCACCTGGTAGCGGCACAGGTCGATCGGGTGGTCGCTCGCCAGGTCGGTGTAGATGCGCTTATCGAACTTCCCGTACGACGAGTCGCCGGTGTTGAGCGCCGCGTACCCGCCGTTGTTCTCCGGCAGCTTCTGCTTCACGATGTCGGCCTGGATGGTGACGCCGAGGTGGTTCGCCTGGCCCGTCAGGTACGCGCTCACGTGGTAGTCCTTGTCCCTCTTGAACTGGCTGTTGCGCAGGTAGCACCACAGCACCGTCGCCAGCCCCGCCTCGTGCGCCGCCGCGAACGCCTGGCTGATCTCCACGATCTGCCGCGTGCTCTGGTCGGAGCCGAAGTAGATCGTGGCCCCCACCGCGG
>CAZVKD010000476.1:0-1549 GCA_964627675.1 uncultured Gemmatimonadaceae bacterium | reverse complement strand
CTGAGTCGAGCGAAGAAGTAGCCGAGTCTAACGGTGCCAGCGGTGAGGGGCCACGCGGCCCCTCACCGCTGGCGTCCCAGTCCTACCCGTTTGCCCCGCCCTAACGTCCCCGCACGCGGGGTCTCATGGGTATCATCGGTCGGATTCCGGGGGCTCTGCCCGAGCGCCATCGGTCCATTCGCATCCGAGCACCGTCGGCCCATCCAGCCACGCGGCCGCGCTGTTCCGGTGTGAGGACGGCCCTCGCCTTGGCCGCCGCCTCCAGAGCGGCGAGCGCAGCCGCCTGCCGCGTCTGCATGGCGGCCTGCGCGGCGCTGCGAATCTGCGCAGGATCGGGCGTGGGCGCGTTCCACAATTCCCGCAGCCGCTGATGCTGGGCCCGTGCCGTGGTGTCGGCTCGCTCGCGCGCCTGCCGCACCTCTTGGGCGAGCGCCTCGAGCCTCGCCACTTGATCCGGCGTAAGCCCCAACATTTCGCGCCGATCAATGAGTCGGCTCGGCTGAAAGACCACCGCGACGGCGAAGCCCGGCTCACTCATCGGCCCCATGAACCTCCGCGCCCCCCGCGTCTCCGCCGGGGGCCCCTGCGGTGGACCCACCGGTCGCGGCGGTTCCTGCGACAGGATGGTTCCGGTCGAGAGAAGGGCCAGGATCGCGCCAGCCCGGAACGTGCGATCGAAAAACATGGTGACACCTCGCTTTCTGTGCCGTTAGACGCCGGCGGGCACTCGGCGTTAGGTGATGCGGGCGGGACCGGCTTAAGGATTCCTTGGGTGGCGCTTCAGTAGCGGTTTACAGCCCGCCGTCATCATTCGCTCTGCACTGAGCGTGCGCCCCCCGGGCCGGTACCCCCCGAGGCGCGCCTGACCAAGACGCCAATCCGGATTTCATCGTGATGAAGTCGCCAATGCATCGAATCACGGCCGCCGCAGTTGTGGTCACCTTGCTCTCCGCCTGTGGAGCGGATCAGGACCGGCGTGCGCCAGCGGCCGACGCCGCCACGCCCGGGGCGGGCCCAACGCCGTCGGCTGCCGTGCCGGAAAGTCCCCCGTCGGCGCCGACCGGCCCGGTTGACGCGGCTCTCGCGGACAAAGGCAAGGCCACGTTTCAAAACAAAGGGTGCATCGGCTGCCACACCATCGGCGGTGGCAAGCTCACGGGGCCCGACCTCGAGGGCGTCGTGGAACGGCGGGAGTTCGGCTGGATCATGGCGATGATCACGAATCCCGATTCGATGCTCAAGGTTGATCCCGTGGCTCGACAGCTGTTCGCTCAGTACATGACGCCGATGGCCAACATGAACGTCTCGCGCGAGGAAGCGCTGGCGGTCTACGAGTACCTCCGGCGCAACGCGCCATAACCGCGCGCCGGTGGGCGCGCCATTCACGAGGAGTCACCAGTGTCAGCGAAACGTCCGGTTGGGATCCTGGTTCTCATGGCCGCAGCCGCGGTTGCAGGCGCGGCGGCGCTGGAGTCGTGTGCCGGGCGCGGCGGCACGGCTGACGTCGGCGCGATCGCGCGCGAGCGCGGCCTGACCGATGCCGACATCG
>CAZVKD010000475.1:0-1552 GCA_964627675.1 uncultured Gemmatimonadaceae bacterium | reverse complement strand
TTCGTCATCAACGGCACCAAGGCATGGGTGACCAGCGGGGACATCGCCGACGTCGTGTTTGTGGCGGCGCGGACGGACACGCCGGAAACCCGCAGCGGGTCTCGGGGCATTTCGCTGTTTATCGTGCCGAAGGCCACCGCCGGACTCTCGGTGGGCAAGGCGGAGGACAAGATGGGGCTCAGGGCGTCCCGCACGACGGCCTTGATCCTCCAGGATGTCCACATTCCCGCGGATCATCTGCTGGGGGAGCGGGGCAGTGGCTTGCGGTACGCGCTGGGCGCGCTCGACAGCGGGCGCCTGGGCGTCGGCGCGCAGGCGGTCGGCATCGCGCGCGCGGCGCTGGAGGCGGCCGTCCGCTACGCAACTGAGCGGCGGCAGTTCGATCGGCCCATTCGCGAGTTCCAGGCCGTGCAGTTCAAGCTCGCGGATATGGCGACGCGGGTGGCGGCCGCGCGGGCGCTGGTCCACGACGGGGCCAGAGCGAAGCAGCGCGGCGAGCCGCTGACCGTGCCGGCCAGCATGGCCAAGCTGTTCGCCTCCGAAGCCGCCATGTGGGTGACCACGCAGGCCATCCAGGTGTTCGGCGGGTACGGCTACATGCGAGAGTATCCGGTGGAACGTTTGTTCCGTGACGCGAAGGTAACGGAGATCTATGAAGGGACCTCGGAAGTCCAGCGCATCCTTATCGGGCGCGCGCTCCAGGCGTAAGTCTGCGCGGCTCTCGCGAGCCGCGGCGAGCGGCAGCGTGCTGGACCAGCTCGCGGCGTACGGGCACGAGCAGGTGAGCTTCTATGCCGATGAAGCCGCGGGATACCGCGGGATCATCGCGATTCACAGCACGGTGCTGGGCCCCGCGCTGGGCGGCACCCGGTTCTGGGCCTATCGGTCGGAGGCGGAAGCCCTCGCCGACGTGCTGCGCCTCTCCCGGGCCATGACGTACAAAGCGGCGGTGGCGGGGCTGGATCTGGGCGGCGGCAAGAGCGTCATCATCGGCGACAACCGGACGACCGACCGGGCGCCGATCTTTCGCGCGCACGGGCGTCACGTGGAAGCGCTGGGCGGCCGGTACGTCACCGCCGAGGACGTGGGGACGAGCCCGGAGGACATGGAACTGGTTCACGTCGAGACCCGTCACGTGGCGGGTCTGAAGGGTGGGTCGGGCGACCCATCGCCGGTGACGGCGCTTGGCGTGTATCGTGGCATGAAGGCGTGCGCCGCCTTCCGCTGGGGAGAGGATTCGCTCGCCGGCCGGACGGTGGCGGTGCAAGGCGTGGGTCATGTGGGGTATTACCTGTGCAAGGACCTTCATGCCGAGGGCGCCAGGTTGGTAGTCACCGATGTCGTGCCGGAAAAGGTGAAGCGCGCCGTGGCCGATTTCGGGGCCCGGTCGGTCGCTCCGGAGGAGATCTACGGGGTCAAGGCCGATGTGTTCGCGCCCTGCGCGCTGGGCGGCGCGATCAACGACGTGACCCTGCGGAAGCTCAAGGTGGAGATTATCGCGGGTGGGGCCAACAATCAGCTGGCCGAACCCCGGCACGGCGACATGCTGGAG
>CAZVKD010000474.1:0-1558 GCA_964627675.1 uncultured Gemmatimonadaceae bacterium | reverse complement strand
CGGCGACGACGATCGGGGACAGATCGCCGGGCAATGTGTCATCCAGCGTTCGCTCGCGCGCCGGCCAGGCCGCCGGTTCGCTCTTGGCCAGGGCCAGCCCGTCCCGCACGGCACGAATCACCTCGACCGCGAGCAATGGATTCCCCGCCGTGTCCGCCATGACGCGTCGCACCAGACGGTCGGCCGCGTCCGGCGAATAGGCCGGCAAGGCCCAGGCGACCAGCTCGCGCACATCCGGCTCTTGCAGCGGACCGGTTTCGAGAGCCACGCCCTGCACGTCCCGGCCAATCCGCGCGGCGAGGTCGTCGAGCGCGCCGCCGCCGGGCTGTGTCGTCGTCACCAGCATGGCGACGGGCAGTTGCCGCACCTGCTGCGCCACCTGCACGGTGAACCGCACGGCGTCCGAGTGCGCCTGATGGGCATCGTCCAGCACCAGCAGCACGGGTCGCGCATCCGCCACCGCGGCAATCGCGGCGGTCATTGCGTCCGGGGCGGCGAGCGCCCGGGCTTGACGCGCGCCGGGATACCGCACGGCGACCTCGGGGTCCAGGTTCGCCAGGCCCGCCAGGGCTTCCGGTGAAGCGCCGCCCAGCTCTGCCTCGAGCAGCGCCCGGAGCCACGTGCGCCACAGGTCCGACGCGGCGTCATGGTCCAGCGCCCGCGCGAGGCACACCGCCGCGCCATCGAGCCGCGCGCGTTGCGCGAGTTCGTCCACAAGGCGCGTCTTCCCGGTGCCGGGATCACCACGAATCAGGGCCACGCGGCAGCCGCTGGGCACGACACCCCAGAGCTCGGTGAGGCGCGCGAGCAGGCGGCGTCCCACGCCCACGAGCGGCACGGCCTCGCCTGCGGGTTGCCCCCTCCGCGCCGGCGGCCCGGGGAGCGTGGCACTCCTGATCCGAGCGGCCAGCGTCCTGGTCTCCGGCTCCGGGCCGGTGCCAAGTTCGTCCTTCAGTCTCCGCTCCAGGGTGCCGTACGCGTCGAGCGCCGCGACGCGATCGCCGGCCAGCGCTGCCGCCCGCATGAACAGCCGCACCGACGGCTCGTGCCGCTCGTCGAGCGCCAGCGCGTGGTGTGCCGCCTGGCGCGCCTCTCGGAGCGACCCGTCAGCGATGGCGCGTTCCCCCCCTGCCACCAGCGCCTCGAGCGCCACGGCGCGAAGCGCGACGCGCTCGCGGGCCACCCAATCCTCGAATGCGGGCGCGTCCGGAAGGGAAAACCCTTCGAGAAACACGCCGTACGCGCCGGGTGTGTCCAGGTCGGTGCGCACCGCCCCGGGCTTCAGCCGCACCACGTCGGCCTCGGTCACCAGGTCATCGCCCAGGACCCGCCGCAACACGCGCAGGGCTTCGTTGAGGGAGTGTCGCGCCTTCTGATCATCCTTTTCCGGCCAGAACATCCCGACGAGATGATCGCGAGCGCGCCCGCGCGGCGAGCGGACGAGGTAGATCAGCAACGCGAGATGCTTGCGCCACAGCAAGTCCGCGGGGGGCGGGTTGTCGTCCAGCCGGAGCTCGACGGGACCGAGGACGCGGAGATTGAGCAAAGGTTGGGAAGG
>CAZVKD010000473.1:0-1564 GCA_964627675.1 uncultured Gemmatimonadaceae bacterium | reverse complement strand
GTCCCCGCCAGCAGCGCTCCGCCGGCGCGGTCGAGCACGGCGTAGGCCAGCGCGGCGGCGATGCCGAGCCCCCGGATGTCACTCCCCGCCGGCACGAACGCCACGTACGGCAGCGCCGGGAGACCCATGCCCAGCAGCGCGCCGGTGAAATCGGAATAGGAATTTCAATCGGCCCTCCCAAAGTACAGCTGGGTGAATGAACCGCCCAGGGAGGCTGAGGCGGGCGCCGAGCCGGTGCTGGCGCCCGGATCCCGGGGCCGACGGGGCGGTCGCCGGCCCGTGCGGGGTCGGGATACGGCCCGAGCGCGGCGCGGAGCCAACCGGCGTGCAGCCCCAAAACCCTCGAAGCCAGGATCCAGAGGCGGGGCGCAAGCGGCTTACGCCGAGGTGGCGGAGCGGGCAGCCGCCCCGCGGCGCGGGGGCGCGCGCGCGTGGCGGGCGGGGGGCGCAGGGCGGCGCAGGTGCGTGATGATCCGGTCGATCACGGGCGGGTGGGTGATGAACCCCACGACGCGCATCGCGTCGCCACACCGGGGACAGCGCAACGGATCCACTTCGAAGATCCGGCGCAGCAGCTCCGCCCAGCGCCGGCGCACCTCGTGGAGCGCCGGCGACACCGCCTCGGCCTCCACCACCGGCGGCTGCTCGTGGGGGCCCGCCGTGCGCCGAATGCCGCGGGTGCGGTTGGCATACCAGCCGTAGTAACGCTGGAGGACCTGGCCTTTGTTGGGAATGTGGCTCACCACCCGCGCCAGGAACTCCAGCGCGTCCACGGTCTCGGCCCCCGCCGTGGGGCCGCTCGCCTTGTCGGACTGATAGGTGACGGCGCCGGTGTCCGCCCGGTACGCCAGCCGGGCCAGCGCCACCGGGTGCCGGGCGCAGTAGCGGGCCAGCCGACTGGGTGACCCCCGCCGCTGCGGCCCTGCTCGCCGCGGGATTGCCCATCACGGTGGTAACGGGAGTCCTGGAAGCCATTCGGGCCGACGCGACGGCTCCGCCTTCACGCTGGAGCTCGGTTACGTCTCTGTTGACGTGGCGAAAGGTCATGGTCGGCGGGGCGGCTGCGTTTTTCAGCCTGGGCGCCGGCACCGGTGCCTACATGGCCATGCGCGCCTACGGCGTGGGTCCTCCGGGGACGCTCCTGGGTGCCGGCACGCTCGTGCGGGGTGACCGCCTGATCGTCGCGGAGTTCGAGAACGCGACCGACGATCCGCTCCTGGCTGGAGCCGTGGCGGGGGCCCTCCGCATCGACCTGGGCCAATCTCGCGCCATCCGCGTCGTTGACCCCGTCGAGGTGAGTGGAGCGGTGGAACGTGTGGGACTGGAGCGCGGCGCGTTCCTAAACGCCGAACTGGCTCGTCGCATCGCCGTGCGCGAGGGGGCCAAGGCGGTCGTCGCTGGAGAGGTGAGCACTGCCGGGACCGCGTACCAGCTCGGGACCGCGACGGGGAAGTTGCCGGCGGTGATGACGGCCACGACGCCGACCGGCTCCCGGAAGGTGAACAGCTGTTTGTCGGGCATTTCCGACGGCACGGTCTGCCCGTAGAGCCGCCGGCCCTCGCCG
>CAZVKD010000472.1:0-1580 GCA_964627675.1 uncultured Gemmatimonadaceae bacterium | reverse complement strand
GCTGGCCAACATTCTGCTGGCGTCACTGGTCCTGTCGGCCGCCTTTTTCACGCCGGGCGCGCTCCCCGCGGCCTGGGGACTGCACGCCGCCTGGAACGGCGGCCTCGCGTTGGCGGATGCGCCGGTCAGCGGGATCCGGTTCGATGCGCCGGCGGTTGACTTCGTGCCCGGCTCGCGCGACTGGCTCACGGGCGGGGCTTTCGGCCCAGAGGGTGGAGCCGCGGCCACTGTGGCCCTCGGCGGCGCGCTGGTGTGGCTGGTCGGGAGTCTCCGGCGGGCGCGCGAGACGTGCCGGTGAGCCGCGTGTTGGTGGTGGGTGCGGGGACCATGGGCAACGGGATCGCCCATGTCTTCGCGCAGTACGGGTGGGAAGTGGAGCTGAGCGACGTGTCCGCCGACGCCCTCGAGCGCGCCCTGGCGACGATCCGCCAGAACATGGATCGGCAAATGAAGAAGGGGGCTCTCACCGAGGCGACTCGGGACGCCGCGCTGGCGCGGATCTGGACGGCCACCGCCCTGGACGGCGCCCGGGAGGCGGACTTCGTGGTCGAAGCTGCCACCGAGAACGCCGCGATCAAGTTCGATGTATTCGCCCAGCTGGATCGCCTGGCGGGCGAGCAGGCGATTCTGTGCAGCAACACCTCATCCATCTCCATCACGGAGATCGCGGGGCGCACCGGCCGACCGGCCCGCGTGGTGGGCATGCACTTCATGAATCCCGTTCCCGTCATGCCGCTGGTCGAGGTGGTCCGGGGATTGCGGACCGATCCCGCGGTGGTGAGCCGGGTGATGGACACGGCCCGCGCCCTGGGCAAGACGCCGGTGGAGGTGGCGGACTCCCCGGGCTTCGTGTCGAACCGCGTCTTGATGCCGATGATCAACGAGGCCGTGTATTGCGTCATGGAGGGCGTGGCGAGCGCGGAGGCCGTGGACACCGTCATGAAGCTCGGCATGAATCATCCCATGGGCCCGCTCGCGCTGGCGGATCTGATCGGGCTGGACGTGTGCCTCGCGATTCTCGAGGTGTTGCATCGCGGGTTGGGCGACGACAAGTACCGGCCCTGCCCGTTGCTCAGGAAGATGGTCGCGGCCGGGCAGCTGGGTCGGAAAACGGGGCGCGGGTTCTATGCCTACGCTTGAGCTGAGCCCCGAGATCGAGGACCAGCGTCGAGAGGTCGTGGCCCTGGCCCGCGAGTTCGCCGAGCGCGAGCTGGCGCCGCATGCCGCCGAGTGGGATCGCGCGGGCCAGTACCCGCTGGAGGTGCTGCGACACATGGGCCGGCTCGGGTTTCTGGGTCTGCTGGTGCCCGAGGAGTACGACGGGCTGGGCCTGGATCCGCTGACGTACGTGATGGTGCTCGAGGAGATTGCCGCGGCGGACGCGAGCGTGGGGATCGCGCTGGGGGTGCACAACTCGCTGGGCTGCACCCTGCTGATGGAACATGGCACCGAAGCCCAGAAACAGCGCTGGCTGCGTCCCATGGCGCGGGGCGATCTGTTGGCGGCGTTCGCGCTGTCGGAGGCCGAGAGCGGGTCAGACGCGGCCAGCCTCAGGACCCTGGCGCAGGGCGTGGGCGAGG
>CAZVKD010000471.1:0-1586 GCA_964627675.1 uncultured Gemmatimonadaceae bacterium | reverse complement strand
TCGAGGTTGACCTGGTGGCAGATGCCGGTGCCCGGCGGCACGACGCGGAAGTTGCGGAACGCCTGCGCACCCCACTTCAGGAACCGGTAGCGTTCCATGTTGCGTTCGTATTCGAGCTCGACGTTCCTCTCGAACGCCTTCGGGTTGCCGAACTCGTCGACCATCACGCTGTGGTCGATGACGAGGTCCACGGGGACGAGCGGGTTGATCTTCTCGGGATCAGCGCCGAGCTTCGCGAGCGCGTCGCGCATCGCGGCGAGGTCGACGACGGCGGGGACGCCGGTGAAATCCTGCATCAGCACACGCGCTGGCCGATACTGGATCTCACGCTCGCCGAGGCTGCCGTCGAGGAAGCCGGCGAACGCCCTGACATCGTCCGCGGTCACGGTGTCGCCGTCCTCGAAGCGCAGCATGTTCTCGAACAGCACCTTCATCGAGAACGGCAGCCGCGACAGGTCGCCGGTGTGCGCGAAAGCGGCAGGGATCGAATAATAAGCGAAATCGCGCCCGCCGACGGTGAGCGTGCGGCGGGTGTCGAGGCTGTCGCGGCCGGTCGCGGTCATGTTCAAATCCCCTGGTCAGGGCGCCGGAGGGCAAGCCGGCGCATGCGTGGCGTTCACCGTGCGGTGTGGTCGGCGCGGGGTTTAGCGAAGCGAGGCGGGCGGCTCAACCGGGGAGTGGTGGTGCGGCGTTTTGGGGGGCGAAGACTCAGCTGAGCCGCTCCCCCTGCGGGGCCTGATCGGCGAGGAAAAAACGCTTTCCTATTAGGATTTCGTGTGATCCAAGCTGGTGAATGAGCGGCGGGGCTGACTTTCACGGGCGGGATCGGGACGACGGGGGGTCGGCCGGGCCCCCTCAGCGGCGTGCACCTGATCCCCCTGCCCGCGCCAGGCAGCAGCGGGCCTTGGCGGGGCGGGAGGCCCCCTCCACCGCGGTTCCCGCGGCTTCCCTCCCCGCGGGCGGGGAGGATTTGCGCGAGCGGCATGACGGGTGGACGCAGGCGAAGCGGGCGGCGTTCCTGGCGGCGCTCGAGGAGACGGGGTGCGTGCGCGCGGCGTGCTCGGTGGTGAAGCTGTCGTCGACCTCGGCGTACCGGCACCGGCGGCGCTCGGCCTCGTTCGCGCGCGACTGGGAGACGGCGCTGGTGCGCGCCAAGGCCAATGTCGAGGCGATGGCCTATGAGCGGCTGATGACGGGCTCGCGCCGGGTGCGCATGAAGGACGGCAAGGAGCTGTGGACCGAATACCGTCAATCGGATTCGCTGCTGGCGCTGTTGCTGAAGGCGCGGCTGCTGGAGTCACCGGCTCCGCTCGGGACGCGCGCGGGCGGGACGGGAGACGCGGGCGGCGGGGCTGCTGGCGGCGGGGTGGGGCGGCCGCGGGCGCGGCGAGAGGTGGTGGAAGCGGGCTGGCCGTACCCGCGGGGCGGCACGGTGATCGACGCCGACGGCTTCGTCACCGTCACCGTGCGGATGCTGCCCGAGGAAGCCGACTGGTACCTGTCGGAGGAGTATGCCAGGGAAGCCGTCAGCCCCGACTACCTGGAATGGGCGGCGATCGGCGAACAACGGCGCGTGAAGTCGATCG
>CAZVKD010000470.1:0-1590 GCA_964627675.1 uncultured Gemmatimonadaceae bacterium | reverse complement strand
CGAATACGTTCGGCAGTCCTTCCTCCCGGAGCATGCGGAGAGCCTCGCGCAACCCGAAGAGGAGGTTCGTGGCCGGCGTGTACGGGAAAAACCCGCTGGCGTTGAACTCCAGCATGTCGTCCCAGCTCCAGTAGGACCGCGGCAGCCTCGCGGTGCCGCGGGCGCGCCAGGCCTTGTCGCTGATGGCATTGAAGGAAAGCCCGGGGGGCAGCATCAGGCCTTTTTGCGACCCGGCCACGGTCACATCCACCCGCCATTCGTCATGGCGATAGTCCATGGACGCGAGCGACGAAACCGTGTCAACCATGAGCAGTGCCGGATGTCCCAGCGCATCGAGCACATGCCGCATGGCGGGCACGTTGCTGGTAACGCCGGTCGAGGTCTCATTGTGAACCACGAGCACCGCCTTGATCGCGCCCGGTCCGTCGGCGGCGAGCTTCTGCTCGAGCGCCGCGGGGTCGGCACCCCGGCGCCAATCCAGGGGCAGCAGCTCCACCTCGAGTCCCATCCGCGCGGCGACTCGCGCCCACCCCACGGCGAAGAATCCGTGGTCGAACGCGAGTATCTTGTCTCCGGGCGACAGCGTGTTGACCAGGGCGGCTTCCCAGGCCCCGCTTCCGGAGGCAGGATAGACCACCACGTCATGCCGCGTGCCGAAGACTTCCTTGAGCCCGGCCAGCACCTCCCGGGCCAGCTCCGCGAACGCCGGGCCGCGGTGATCAATGGTGGGGCGGTCCATGGCGCGGAGCACCCGGTCCGGGACGTTGGTGGGCCCGGGGATCTGGAGAAAATGTCGCCCGCTGCGATACGTCACGCGTACCCTCCGCTCGGTGACTCGGCAATTGTACGGCTAGGGCCCGACCCGAGAAAGTCACGGCGCCCGGGGAACGGCCCGGGATGAGCGAGCCGCTGCGTTGGGGCGACCGTCGGCTGGCGGCGCGGCTTCGGCGCGAGACGAGCGCCGAGATCCTGTTCGGCGCCTTCGATCGAGGCCGCTACAGCACGGACGCGTCGTTCTACCAAATCGAGCCCGCCGGCGTGGTGGTGCCACGCACGCGGGAAGACGTCGCGGCGATCGTGGGCATCGCGCGCGAGGAGGGTCTCTCCATCACTCCGCGCGGCGCTGGAACGTCCCAGGCTGGGCAGGCCATCGGTCCGGGGTTGATCGTGGACGCGAGCAAGTACCTGACGCGTGTTCTGGCGGTGGACGTCGCGAGCCGGCGCGCCACGGTCGAGCCCGGCGTGGTGCTGGACCGGCTCAACGCCACGCTCCGCGCGCACGGGTTGCACTTCCCGGTGGACCCCGCCACGTCGAGCCAGGCCACGATCGGCGGGATGGCGGGCAACAACAGCACGGGCGCCCGATCCATCCGGTATGGCGTGATGGCCGACAACGTCCATGCCATCGAGGCGGTGCTGGCCGACGGGACGAGCTACCGCTTCGGCGCGGGTCCGGAGCGCCTGGCGGAGGTCCACCCCGGCGTCCCGCCGGGGTACGTCGAGTTGGTGCGCGCGCTGCGAATGCTCTACCTGCGCGAGGCGGATGAGCTGGTGGTCGAACGGGAGATAACGGTAGATGCCTGGTGGCAG
>CAZVKD010000469.1:0-1606 GCA_964627675.1 uncultured Gemmatimonadaceae bacterium | reverse complement strand
CAGGGATCCATCATTGCCACCGGCGCCATCCGCGAGCGGGACGGCGCCCGGGTCATGACGATCACCAGTACCTACGACCATCGCATCATTCAGGGCGCCGAGTCGGGACTGTTCCTGCGGCTCGTGGATGACCTCCTGCAGGGGGAAAAGGGGTTCTACGAGGAAATCGCTACAGCGATGGGCGTGGCCTTGGCCACGGCGGCCGGAGTGCCGGGGGCTGAGGCGAGCGCGGCACCGGCCCCCGCGCCGGCTGCCGTCACAGCCGAATGGGCGGCCGCGCCCGGGCCTGGCCTCCAGGCCCGGGCAGCTGGAGCGGACAGGGAAATCCTCCACCACATCGCCGCAGCCATGTCCCTGGTGCGGGCGCATCGCACGCACGGCTACCTCTGCGCCCGGCTCGACCCGCTTGGCACGCCGCCTCTCGGTGACCCGGCCGTGAACCCGGGACCGGCTGAACTCACGCCCGACGTTCTGGCCCGAATTCCCGCGCGCCCATTGCGGGTCTATGTACCGGGCGAGACGCTGGCGGATGCGCTGCCGCGGCTGCGCGAGACGTACTGCGGCACCATCGCCTACGAGATCGAGCACATCGCCAGCCACGAGCAGCGCGTGTGGTTGCGACAGGTGATCGAATCGGGCCAGCACCGGACGCCGCTCACGCCCGAGGAGCAGCGGCGCCTGCTCGAGTTGCTGACGAAGGTGGACGCGCTCGAGCGATTCCTGCACAAGGCGTATCTCGGTCACAAGCGGTTCGGGATCGAAGGTCTCGACATGTTGGTGCCCATGCTCCATTGGGCATGCGACCTGGCCGCCGGTCACGGCGCGAACGAAGTCGTGATCGGCATGGCGCACCGCGGGCGGCTGAACGTGCTGACCCACGTCCTGGGGCGAGGGTATGAAACGCTGCTGGCCGAGTTCGAGGGCGGCCGCCAGGTCGAAGAAACGCTCACGCCGCGCGGCGGCACCGGAGACGTGAAGTACCATCACGGCGCCGCCGGCCGGATCGTGACGGCCGCGGGCGCCGAGATCAGCGTGGTCCTCCAGGCGAACCCGAGCCACCTCGAAGCCGTGAACCCCGTGGTGGAGGGACGTGCGCGGGCGGGCCAAGCGCGGCGCGACTTCCCCCGGGCGCATCACGACCCCGGGCTGGTGCTGCCGGTCTTGGTGCACGGCGACGCGGCCTTCGCGGCGCAGGGCGTAGTGGCCGAAACGCTCAATCTGGCCCGCCTCGAAGGTTTCGGGACCGGCGGAACGCTGCACATCATCGCCAACAACCAGGTGGGCTTCACCACGGATCCGCGGGATGCCCGCTCGACGGACTACGCCAGCGACCTGGCCAAGGGGTTCGACGTTCCGATCGTGCACGTCAACGCCGACGACTCGGAGGCGTGCATCGCGGCCGTGCGGCTGGCCATGATGTACCGGCAGCGTTTCCACGGGGACTGCGTCATCGATCTCGTCGGGTATCGCCGGCACGGCCACAACGAAGGCGACGAGCCACGCTACACCCAACCGCTGATGTACGAGCGCATCGAACGCCACCCGACCGTCCGGCAGATCTACGCGGATGCGCTCGTGGCTCAGGGAGTGATCCGAGCCGACGAGG
>CAZVKD010000468.1:0-1610 GCA_964627675.1 uncultured Gemmatimonadaceae bacterium | reverse complement strand
GGGCGCCCGCTGCCTTGAGCCGCCGGACGGCGGTCGCCTCGTAGGGCGAGCGATACCCCTCGAGAATCCTGGAGCCGCACGTCGTCGGGTACTCGAGGGTCGCGATGTTGTCCTTCACCCCGACGACGGTTCCGGCGAGCGGGGCCTGGTTGAGCGCGGCTGCGGCGTCCGCCTGCTTCAGCAATACGTCGCGGTCGAACGCCAGCACGGCGTTGAGCCGGCGTCCGACCACCTCGATGCGATCGGCGGCGGCGCGGGCGCGGGCGCGAATGTCGCTCACTCGTCCTCCATCGCGGCGAGCTTCGGGACGAGAATGAGGTTGTCGCGGATGACCGGCGCCAGCTCGCTGAGCGCGCGATGGAGATCAGCCGCCTCCACGTCATCCGGCCGGGGTGCTTGCGGGCGGTCTGCGCCGAGCCAGACGGGCGAGGCCAATTCGGACGGTGCCGTCGTCTCCATCAACGACGACAGCTGGGACACGTATTCGAGAATCCTGCCGATCTGCTCGGTGATGGTGGGAAGCGCGTCCTCGTCCACCCTCAAGGCGGCGAGCCGCGCCACGCGCTCGATGTCTTCGCGACTCACGCTCATGCGGCGTCCCAATCCCTTTCCAACCCTGCGACCGACACCAGCAATTGCTTGGTGCCGATCTCGTGGTCGTCGAATGAAACCACAACTTTGAGTTCGCGCCCTGCGCCCGCCAGGCCCATGATGGTGCCCGCGCCGAAGTGTTTGTGCCGTACGCGCTCGCCCTTGACGTAGCGCGGCGCGTCCTGCGACGTCAGTTCAGGCTGGGCGCGGCGTGCGGCCCCCGGGAATGACGGCGGGCGGAGGGACAGCTCCCCGCCGAACATCCCGCTGGTCCGGCGCTCATCTATGTCCTCCGGCAGCTGGCTCAGGAAGCGAGAGGCCCGCGCCGGCATGACCTGGCCGCCGCGCCGCCGCGCGCGGGCCCACGTCAGGTACAGCCGATCGCGGGCCCGGGTGATGCCCACGTAGGCCAGCCGCCGCTCTTCCTCCACGCCGTCGGCCGACTCCAGAGTGCGGGACAGCGGAAACAGTCCGTCTTCCAGTCCGGCCAGCACCACCACGGGCCACTCCAGCCCCTTGGCCGCGTGGACCGTGAGCAGGCTCACGCCCTCCGGATCGCCGCCCACGACGTCCTCCGAGGTGGCCAGTGCGGCGGACGTGAGGAAGCGCTCGAGCGGCGACGCTCCGTCTTCGGGCTCGGTGGCCTGATCCGACCATGCGGCGGCGGCCGCAATCAACTCGCGTACGTTCTCCATGCGCTCGATTCCCTCGGGCCCTTCCTCGGCGACGAAGGCGTCGTACGCGATCTTATAAATGACTTGCGCGATCAGCGCCGGCGGCGGCATGCCCGGCGCGCGGCTCCGCAGCGACTCGATGAGGCCGGCGAATTCTCGGAACCGGTTCCGGGTCAGCGGTCGCAAGTCCGCGATCCGGTCGGCGATCGCGGCCGCGGCGAGCAGGGACCGACGCCAAGTGCCGGCGGCGTGCTCGAGCGTCGCCAGGCTGGACAGGCCGATGCCGCGTCTGGGGACCTGCACGGCTCGGCGAAACGCTTCGTCGTCCGCCGGATTCACGATCAA
>CAZVKD010000467.1:1150-1611 GCA_964627675.1 uncultured Gemmatimonadaceae bacterium | reverse complement strand
TGATCGGGGACGCCGCCTCGGTAACCCTGCTGGAACGCTCGGATTCCACGGATCAGGTGTTCGCGGATCTGCGAACGGACGGATCGCGCGCCGATTGGCTCAAGATCCCCGCCGGTGCCTTCCGCCTCCCGCCCACGGATCACACACGCCGGCTCAGGGACAGTGGGGACGGTAATCGCCGCAGCCTGGAGCAGTTTCACATGAATGGGCCGGGCATCTTTCTCTTCACACAAACGGACGTGCCTCAGATGCTCGAGGAACTGCTCGCCTTCGCGGGCGTAACTGTTGAGGAAGTTGACTACTTCTTGTTCCATCAGCCCAATCGCTTTCTGCTGCGCAAGCTGGGCCAGCGCCTGGGCGCAGGGCCGGACCGGTTGTTGGACAATCTGGTGGAGTGGTACGGGAACTCGAGCTCCGCGAGGGCGTTGCCGTCCGGGGTCCAGGTGCGGATCTCCATGTGG
>CAZVKD010000467.1:0-1140 GCA_964627675.1 uncultured Gemmatimonadaceae bacterium | reverse complement strand
AGCTCCGCGACAATCCCCGTACTGACCTGTCAGAATCTCGCGACGCAACTCGGTGGCAATCGCTATCGGGTGTGCCTAGGCGGCTTCGGCGTCGGTCTCTCCTGGGGAGGAATGGTCATGAATCTGGGCCCGCTCGATTTCTGCGAGCTGGCGGAGATGCCCTCAGATGCCAGCGCGGGTCGCGAGCAGACTCCGCACGGGTGAGGTCGGGTCAGTGATCAGTGAAGCGAACGCAGCGCCCACCGTCTGGGAGCCCGGACGCACGCGGGCGCCAGTCAGGTCGGCCGTTGAGTTCCTGCTCCATAGCGCGGTCTTGGTCCCCGGCCGAGCGTGCGTGAGTGACCAACGCATCGGGTGGACGTATCAGGAGGTGATTCGGCGAGCGGGGGCGATCGCTGGAGTCCTGGCGGAGCTGGGGATACGCGGGCAGCCGGTGGTGCTCTTCCTCCCGCGGAGTGCCGAGGGGATCGTGTCCATTGCCGGTACGCTCATGTCGGGGAACTTCTACGTTCCTCTGGACGTTTCGGCGCCCGCGGCGCGCAACCAGGCGATCCTTGATCGGCTCTCGGGTGGCTGTGTGTTGACGAGCAGTCAGTACTGCACCGGGCTGCCGGCCGGCGTCACGCGCGATCGTACGATCTTGATTGATCGGATTTGGGGTAAGGAACTTCCGGCCTTCGGTGATGCGTTGGCGGCCGCTCGGGCGGCGGTGGAGCGGGTACTCGACTGTGATCCGGTCTACGTGATGCACACCTCGGGCTCCACGGGTATCCCGAAAGGGGTGACCATCGCTCATCGAGGTGTGATTGACTACATCTCCTGGGCCGCGGACCTGTTCGCTCTCTCCCCGAGCGACGTGCTGGGGAACCAGGCGCCGCTTCTCTTCGACAATTCGACCCTGGATATCTATTTGAGTTGGGCTTGCGGGTCAGGGCTATACGTCATCCCATCCGACTCGCTCGCGTTTCCGGGAGCGCTGGTGCGCGACCTGGCCGCGAGGCACGTGAGCTTCGTGTTCTTCGTTCCTTCGGTTCTAGTGGCTGTGGCCCGATGCAACGCGTTGGTCGGGCAGTCCTTGTCGGAGCTGAAAACGGTGGCCTTCGCCGGCGAGGTGATGCCGGCGAAGCACCTGCGCTACTG
>CAZVKD010000466.1:0-1626 GCA_964627675.1 uncultured Gemmatimonadaceae bacterium | reverse complement strand
CCACGATCACTCCGCGGGGATCATCCGGCGGCGGGGTGGGCGCGGGCGCGCGCGAGGGGCCAGGCCCGAAGGTCCGGCCGCGCCGCGTGAGCCCCCGGAAATCGGACGCCGGTTCCTCTGATGATCGCCGCTCGGTGAAATAGCGGTACAGCGCCGCCAGGCCGACGCCGCTCTCGGCGGGACGCGCCCGGCTCGGATGTTCGGCGTCGGCGCCCGCGTGCGGCACGCCGCCCGGCGCGTACACCGCCGCCCACTCTCCCGCGGGCGACGCCATGGCCGCGAGGTTGGCGAGCGCCAGCGGCGCCAAATCGGATCCCACGGCGAGCAGGTTCCACAACAGGTATCCCGGCACCGCGCCGACCGTGTAATCGCAGTTGGGCGTGATCCCCGTGAACCCCACGAGGTCCACCACGGCTTCGAGGTCTTGCCTCGCGTGCTCCTCATGGACGCCGTGGAACCCCAGCCAGAGCGGGGCGAGGTTGACCGCCGCGAATGGAACGTCATGCGGCGCCCCGCTGAGCGGATAGAGGGCCGGGGCGTAGTAGCCGCGCGCCCGCAACCAGAACCGCGACTCGACCAGCCGCCGCAAGCGCGCCGCCTCCGCCTGGTGCCGGTGCGTCTCCTCGCCGCGGCCAATCTGCTCCGCCAGCCACGCGAGCGCCTCGTGCGCCCGCGCGCGCGCGACCATCGCCTCGAGCGACCACGCGGCGTAGCCTTGACTCCCCCAATCCGCGATCAGGTCGTTGGGCCAGCCGCAGTGCTCCGGGTACACGGCGTAGAGCGCCCCGTGCAGATAGGGCTCGTCGCCGTCGAACGGCAGCAGCGCCTCGGGCGTGGCCGGACGACCCGCGAGGCAGCGTGCGAGATAGGGCCAGTGGCGGCGGATGACGTCGGGATCGCCGCCCGCCTCGAGCCACCAGCGATGCTGCAACACGAGGTGCGACGGCCCCGTCCCATCCGCCGGTTGCACCGCGTTCCAGTCGGCGGCCTCTCCCACGCCCGCCATGTCGAGGTCCACCGGCACCGCGTTGGGAATCCGGCCCAGCACGATGGCGGCGCGGTAGTAGTACTCCAGCACGTCCAACGCATCGTCACGCGCGCCCATTGCGAGAAACGCGCGCACCGGCCCCGTGGCATCCCGGGCGCGGGCCGCGTCCGGGGACACCATGGGACACACCACGCCGCCCGGGCGCGCGAGCTGCATCTTGAGATCGAGCTTGATCTCCTCGATCAGGTCGGCGAGGGACCGCGTGGTGGCCGTGGGCCCCGGCAGGTTCTGCGGCCAGAGCGCCGGCGTGCGCGTGTGTGCCAGCCAGAGCCGGTAGTAGGCGCGGGTCTGGTCGAGCAGATCGTGGACGTCGAACGGCTGGCGGAGCCAGGCCACTGCATCGTCCGGGTCGGGGCCGAAGGCGAGCACGAGGGGCAGGTGCCACACGCCGCCCTCGCTTTCCACCTGTTCCAGGCGAATCTCCAGACGCCCAGGCTCCGCCCAGCGGCCCGGCGCGAGCGCCGCGAGGATCAGGGTGCGCCGATCGGCGGCCACGCAGCGTAACGAGCGGCGTCGCTCATCGTGGGGCACGCCCTCGGGGAAATCGTTGCCAAAGACGCGAATGCCCGTCGCGCCCA
>CAZVKD010000465.1:0-1626 GCA_964627675.1 uncultured Gemmatimonadaceae bacterium | reverse complement strand
CGCGTACTGATCCTGGGCGGCCCGCGCGCGCAGCTCCCGGGCCACCCACTCGGCTTCGTCTCGCTCGTCGGCGGCCGCCACGACCGATACCCGTTCACCGCCGGGCCGCACCGTGTACAGCATCTTGCCCAGGCGGGCGCGGTTGGGCTGGATGACCCGGTTGGCGACCTCGAGAATGCGTTGCGTGGACCGGTAGTTCTGCTCCAGCCGGATCAGCGTGGTGTCGGGAAAATCCGCCCGGAACTCGAGCATGTTTCTGATATCCGCGCCCCGCCAGCCGTAAATGGACTGGTCGTCGTCTCCCACCACACAAATGTTGCCGTGGTGCGTTCCCAGTTCCCGGACGAACAGGTATTGCGCGCGATTGGTGTCCTGGAACTCGTCCACCAGGATGGATGCGAACCGCTGCTGGTAATGCTGCAGCCGGTGCGGATGCTCGGCGAACACCCGCAGCGGATGGAGCAGCAGGTCGTCGAAGTCCATTGCGTTGGCCGAGGCCAGCGCCTGCCCGAGCGCCGCGAAGGTCTCGGCGGCGACATGTTCCAGTTCGTCGCCGGCCCTCGCGGCCAGGTCGGCTGGCGACTCGAGTCGGTTCTTGGCCGCCGAAATGATCGACGTCACCAAGCGCGGCGGGAAGGCCTTCGGCGAGCGGCCATGGTGCTCGAGGATCCGCTTCACCAACTCGAGCCGGTCATCCTCGTCGTAGATGGTGAACGCGGAGGTAAACCCGATGAGCGGGGCCTCCCGACGCAGCACCCGAGCGGCGATCGAGTGAAAGGTGCCGATCCAGAGGCCATCGGGCTCGCGACCCAGCAACGCGGCCACGCGGCGGCGCATTTCTTCCGCCGCTTTGTTGGTGAAGGTCACCGCCAGAATCCGGCCCGCCGGCACGTCGTGCGAGGCGAGGTGAGCGAGCCTCGCCGTGAGGACGCGCGTCTTGCCGGAGCCCGCTCCGGCCAGCACCAGCAGCGGTCCGCCGCGGTGTTCCACGGCCTGACGCTGCGCGTCGTTGAGCGGCACCGTCACGCGGCGCCTCCCAGGGGGATTTCCGCCGCGAACGTGGCTCCGCGTTGCGTGCTCCGCAGCGACAGTCGCCCGCCATGCACGTCTTCCACGATGCGTCGCGTCAATGCCAGACCGATTCCCCAGCCGCCGGGCTTGGTGCTGATGCCGGGCTCGAACAGGGTGGCGCGCACCTCGGGCGAGACGCCGGGCCCGTCGTCACTCACCAGAACGCTGGCCAGCGGCCCCTGAGTGGTAACCGTGACGTCTATGGTCCCGCCGCGGCCGCTCAAGGCATCGACGGCGTTGCGGATCAGCGCTTCCAGCGCCCATTCGAGCAGGACGCCGTCGCCTGAGACGACCGGCCCCGATCCCGGCGCGTGCACCCGGATGGTCACGGGATTCGCGTGCCGGGGCAGCCGCGGCCCGAAGTACGCGGCCACGCGCTCGGCGAGCGCCCCCAAGGCGACGTTGTCCCGCCGGGCGGGCCGCCCGATACGCTCGAACCGCTGGGCCACGCGCTCCAGCCGCTCGAGGTCGGCCCGTAGTTGGCGGGCGACTTCCTCGGCACCGCTGTCGCCGCGCTGGAGCGCGTGCAGGCGAACCTGAAGCGCCAGCGCGAGG
>CAZVKD010000464.1:0-1652 GCA_964627675.1 uncultured Gemmatimonadaceae bacterium | reverse complement strand
TCGCGACCTGGGGCGCGGGGAAACCGGTCATTTCCCTCGGCGCCGACGTGGACGACGTGCCGCAGGCGTCGCAGTACCCCGGCGTCGCCTGCCGTCGCCCCATGGTGCCGGGCGCCCCGGGTCACGGCGAGGGCCACAACGCGGGCCAGGCCGTAGCCGTGACGGCGGCGCTCGCGGTGAAGCACCTAATGGAACGCGAACGCCTGCCGGGGACGATTCAGCTGTGGCCGGGCGTCGCCGAGGAGCTGGTGGGCGCCAAGTCGTATTTCATTCGCGACGGGCTGTTCCGCGACGTGGATGCCGTCCTGTTCTCGCACGTGAGCGACGGGTTCGGGGTGGCCTGGGGCGACACGCCGGGAAGCGGCCTCGTCTCGGTGCTGTTCTCGTTCGAGGGCCGGAGCGCCCACTCGGCGGGGCAGCCCTGGCGCGGGCGCAGCGCGCTCGACGCGGTGAGCCTGATGGAGGTGGGCTGGCAGTTCCGCCGCGAGCACCTGCGCCTGCCTCACCGCTCGCACTCGGTGATCGTGGACGGCGGCGATCAGCCCAACGTGGTGCCGCCCACGGCTTCGATCTGGTTCTACTTCCGCGAGAACGATTATCCCCACATCAAAGAGCTGTGGGCCATCGGGGATTCCATCGCGCGCGGCGCGGCGATGATGACGGGCACCCGGCTCGCGGCGCAGCGGGTGCTGGGCTCGGCGTGGCCGGCGCACTTCAGCAAACCGCTGGCGGAAGCGACGTTCGAAAACATCAGGCGCGTCGGCATGCCGACGTGGGACCAGGCCGATCACACCCTCGCCCGCGGCCTCCAGAACGAACTCGGCGTGACGCCACAGGGACTGATAACGACGATACCGGACCGGCTGCCGGCCCCCCCACGCGAGAGCGAGCGCCGCGGCGGTGGATCGAACGACTTCGGCGACATCACGTGGATCGTCCCGTCGGTGACCCTCAACTTCCCGGGCAACCTGCCGGGCCTGCCGGGGCACAACTGGGCCAACGGTGTCTCCATGGCCACGCCGATCGCGCACAAGGGCGCCACGGCGGGCGCGAAGGTGCTGGCGCAGACCATGCTCGACCTGCTGCTCCGCCCCGATCTGGTGCAGGCGGCGTGGGACTATTTCCGGAACGTGCAGACCAAGACGATCAAGTACGAGCCGTTCATTCGCCCGGAGGACCGCCCGGCGATCGAGCTGAACCGCGACATCATGGCGAGGTACAAACCTGAGCTCGAGCGGTTCTATTACGATCGGGGCCGCTACCGCACGTATCTCGAGCAGCTAGGCGTGGCGTATCCCACGCTGCGCTCGGCGGATGGACGGTGCGGGCCGACGGCGATCCCGTGAGGAGGGGGGCTAGACGGGGACGAGAGGAGACGAGCGGGGACGAGCAACGAGAGACGATGGAGGGAGCGGATGAAAGAGCTTGCCATGGCACGCCGGACGGCCCTGCTGTTTGCCGCCTACACGGTGATCAGCTCAGTCGGGTACGCGCAATCGCCTCGTCTTACGACGCTCAAGCGAGAAGCGGTGCGCGGCGTGGAGGCTCGGGCCCAGCTCACCCAGCAGATCGTGGATCAGATCTTCAGCTTCGCCGAGCTGGGGTTTCAGGAGTTCGAGACCTCGAAGTACCTGGTGGACCTGCTGCAGAAG
>CAZVKD010000463.1:0-1656 GCA_964627675.1 uncultured Gemmatimonadaceae bacterium | reverse complement strand
GAAAGAGAACCTGCTGCGAGGCGTGGAGATGTTCCGCCGTTACGAGCGCGGCTGAGAAAGCAGAAGCATGAAGACCCATCCCAATCAACGCCCATCCTGGTTCCCGCTTGTCCGACACGCGATCCTGCTCTGCCTCGTAGCGACTCCCGCGCTGGCCGACTACCGCATCACCGACATCACTCCCGCCGACGGCGCGCGCGAGGTGGCCACCACCGCGGCCATCCAGGCCCACGTCTCGGCCCGCTTCGATCCCGCCACCATCACCCGGGACTCCGTGCGGCTCTGGCAGGGCCGGCAGCGCGTTCCCGTCCGCGTGACCAGCGACCTCGGCGGCGTGATCACGATTTCGCCCGAAGCCCCGCTCGCGCCGGAGACCGACTATCGCGTCGAAATCACCGCGGCGCTCAAGTCCGCCGCAGGCGAGGCGCTCACGCCCTTCGAGTCGCGCTTCCGCACGGGCAGAGCCGCCGACCCCGCCACGCGCACCTTGCCGGCGTTTCGGAAAAACAAAATCAGCGCCGTCCAGGGCGTCACCTCGCTGGCCCTTGCGCCCGACGGCGCGCTGCTCGCCGCCACCTGGGAAGGCCAACTGCTCCGCTGGCCGCTCGATCCGAAAACCGGGCGCCCCACTAGTGAGCCGCACACCCTGTGGCAGCCGGAGCGCACCCGCATCACCGCCCTCTGCTTCGATCCCGACGCCGCGCGCAACCGCCATCTCTGGATCGCGCTGGACGACAATCCTGGTGAATCCGTCTGCGAACTGCGCTTCACCGCGCGCATTGTGCGCCTCACCCTCCCTGAAACACCCGCCGTCCAGCCCGCGGCGAAAGACTTCATCACCGGCCTGCCCGTCGGCGACCACGCCGTCAGCGGCCTCACCTTCGGCCCCGGCGGACACCTCTATTTCTTTTGCGGTGCCATCACGATGCTCGGCGGCGAAACCCACCGCGTGCGCGAAACCCCGCTCAGCGCCGCCGTGCTTCGCGCGGACGTGCGCTCGCCGGCGTTCCGGCCCGTCAACGTCACCACCGACCCGCCCACCCGCTACGACTGGCGGGCCAGGGACGCGCCCGTGAAGCTCTTCGCCACCGGCATCCGCGAAGCCTACGACCTCTGCTGGCACAGCAACGGCAGCCTTTACGCCGGCGTGAACCAGAACGACACCGGCGAGCGGTCGCCCGAAAACAAAGCCCGCCGGCTCCCCGCCGTCAGCGTCCAGGCCGACGAACCCCTCATCCGCATTGTCGAAGGCAAATACTACGGCCATCCCAACCCCTCGCGCGACGAATGGGTGCTCATGGGCGGCAACCCCACCGCCGGCGAGGACCCCTGGGAAATCGCCAAACTGCCCGTCGGCACGAAGCCCGAGCCGCATTTCGATCCGGCCCTGCTCATCCAGAACCTCGTCCCCATCGGCGGCCAGAGCGCCAACGGCTGCGCCGAATGGCGCGGCGAAGGCCCGCTGAAAGGCCGGCTGCTCATCGGCTTCTACACCAGCGCCCGCACCGTCCACACCTTTGCCTTCAGCACGGACGGCACCCGCGTCGCCGCCGCGGAACCGCTCTGCGATGCACACGGTGCTCCGCTGAAGTTTGGCGCGCCGCTCGATCTGGTGGTGGATGAAAAACACGCCCGCCTCTACGTCGCCGACTTTGC
>CAZVKD010000462.1:0-1666 GCA_964627675.1 uncultured Gemmatimonadaceae bacterium | reverse complement strand
GCGCCAACGGGTCGCTGCACGTAGGTGTCGTAGCTCAGCAAGTAGGACGAGTCGAGCGGGACGCGCAGGGCGAGGGCCAACGAATCGCCTTGGCCCAGACCTCGCGGCCTGAGGCGAGAGACCTCCGCCTCCACCAGATAGGCGTCGTCCCGCAGTCCGCCGGCCAGCAGAATGGCGTCGCGCAGCGTCATCGAGTCGGCGAACTGCACCAGGCCCTGTTTCCGCACGGCGCCGAATACGGCCACGTATCGCTCGGGGAGGAAATCGCTCTCGGGAAAGACCGTTACCTCATCCCACTCCCGAAGCGTCGGGTCGTCGGACTCCACGCCGTCGTTGCCGTCGAGCGTGACGCCGAGAAGGCGCCGGGTGGAGTCTGGGTAGGTGCGAAGCACCTGCGCCCGCTGCACGTACGTCGCGGGACGCAAGCCGCCCGCCACGGCGATCAGGTGAGACAACCGCATGCCGTCTTCCAGGCTGTAGGTGCCGGGCTGCCAGACGTTGCCCCGGATGGTGACTTGATTGCGGCGCGGCCCGAGGACGCGAAACACGGTGATGCTATCGCCGGCGTAAAGAGGGACGGACTGCTCGCCACGCAGCACCGCGCCCAGGGGCACGGTGAGCACGGTGCGCGAGTGACCCAGCTCGACGCGCTCCTCCGGGGGGAGGACCCGGTCAATGGTCGCCGTCTGGGTGGCGGCCGTGGGCGTGAGACCACCCGCGATCTGTAGCAGGTCCCGCAGCGTCTCGCCCTCGCTCAGCTCGTACACCGCGGGCCGCACCACTTCACCCGCGATCTTCACGCGGGCCCCTCGCACCGGCACGAACACGACGTCGCCGTCGGCGAGCAGCAGGTGCTGCGGTATCGCGCCGCGCAGCAGGTAGTCGTACACGTCCACCCGTCCCACGAGCGCTGCGCCGCGGCGCACCTCGACCGCGCGGAAGTTCCCCCGCTCGCTGATCCCGCCAGCCTCGTACAGGGCCGCCAGCACGCCGCCGGCCGCCGCCACGCGGTAGGTGCCCGGCACGACGACCTCACCCGCCACGCGGACCGTGTTCACCCGCACCCGCGCGACGGTGATGTCGAATCGCGTCGAGGGATTGGGCCCGCGGGTCACGCCCGAATACACCCGCCCCAGGCGATCGTACAGCAGGCTCCGCAGCTGGCCCAGCGTGAGGTTGTTCACGTAGATCTGGCCCACGCGGGGAATCACGATGAACCCCTCCCGCGTCACCTCCAGGTCCGAATGCGCCAGCTCGACCGCGCCCGTCAGTATCAGCACCAGCAAGTCGCCCGGGCCCAGGCGATATGACTCGTCCACCGGGCCCGTCACGATGGGCTGGAACCGGGTCGAGGCTTGGCGGAACACATCGAGCCCGAACAGCGCCAGCGGCCGGCGGTGCATGGCGATAGAATCGGCCCGGGCCAGAGAATCCGCGCGCAGGGAGTCCTGGTAGAGCTTCAGGGCGAGCGTATCGCCTGAGAGCAGTAGCGAATCGCTAGTGGTAAACGTCGCGAGGCCGAGGATGGACATGGCCTGCACCATGTCGTTGCTCGGAGCCTCGGCCCTGACGGAGTCCGGCGCCAAGTACGCGTCCAGGAGATTCGAGGGATACCCCGCCGCCCGCAAGCGCGCAACCCGCCACGCCAACCATGACCGTAGCGCCG
>CAZVKD010000461.1:0-1671 GCA_964627675.1 uncultured Gemmatimonadaceae bacterium | reverse complement strand
GTTCGTCCCCCGAGATGACGGTCGCGAACGCCGTGAGCGCGGTCCTGGGAGTGGGGAGGCGCGTGGCGGTGACGACGACGTCGGAGAGCCTGAAGGTGTCCCGGGGCGCCTGCGCGCGGGCAACCTTGACGGGGGACGTAACGAGAAGGGCCAGGGCCATGAGAGCGGCAGGGGCGGAAGCGGCGCGAGTGGGACGAATAGCGCCCGATCCAACGACGTGGCGAGTCTTCAGCATTGAGCTATTCCTCCTGATCGTTGACTGTGGATTGCCCGGTGTCTGCGGATGACGGTTGTTGATGATCCGGCCGCTGCTCGCCCGGCCTGAGCGGCACGAATTGGGGCGCGCCGTGCCAGGAAGACACTTCGACCGGCCACCGGAACACCCGTTCCAGGGTGGCGCGCGTGAGAACTTCCCCGGGCGGGCCCACGGCGACCACCTCGCCTGCATCCAGCACCACGATCCGGTCCGCGTACCGGGCGGCGAGATTCACATGGTGGGTGACAACGACCGCGGCAATACGCTCGGTGCGCACCAGCCCGGCCACCAGCTCCACCACTTCCATTTCGTGACGGACGTCGAGATTGGCCGTGGGCTCGTCCAGCACCAGCGCCCGGGGTTGCTGCGCGAGGGCCCGGGCAATGCGAACCCGCTGCCACTCGCCCCCGGACAACGTGTTCGCGAAGCGGTTCGCCAGGCGCTCCACGTCGCAACGCGAGAGCGCTTGCCGGACGGCCGCGCGGTCGGCGTCCCGAAACGCGCCGAGCGGTCCGACGTGCGCGTAGCGGCCCATACGCACGGCCTCGTGGACCGAGAGCGGAAACGCGGGCTCTTCCCGCTGCACCACCACGCCCACGAGGCGAGCCAAATCCCGCCGGTCCCACTCCGCCGAGGCGCGATCGCGGACCCGCGCGGTGCCGGCGTGGGGCCGGAGGACGCCGAGCATCACCCGCAACAGCGTGGTCTTCCCGCCGCCGTTCGGGCCGACAATGGCCACCAGCTCGCCTTCGCGCACCGTGAGATTCACGTCGCGCAGCGCCGCGGCATCGCTTCCCGGGTATCGGAAGGAAGCCCCGCTGACGGTGAAGATCAGCTGGTCCATCGTCGTAGGAGTACGAGGAAGGCGGGAACACCGATCAGCGCCGTCACCACGCCCACTGGCAGCTCCAGGGGCGCGAAGGCGCCTCGCGCCACGGCGTCGGCCACCACGACCACCATGCCGCCGACCAGGAACGCGGCGGGGAGCAGCGTGCGGTGGGTGTGTCCCCCGATGAGCCGCACCGCGTGAGGCACGACGAGTCCGACGAATCCAACGATGCCGGACACCGCGACGGCGGCGGCGGTCAGGGCCGAGGCGGTGCCGTAGAGCACGCGTTTCAGCGATTCGACGTTCGCGCCCAGGAACCGCGCCGGTTCCTCTCCGAGCAACAGGAGGTCCATGGGGCGGTTGAGCAGAAACAAGGCGGCAAGCGGCAGGATGGCGTAGACCGCGAAGACGGTGACCGACTGCCATGACGCACCGCTGAAACTTCCCAGGATCCACAGCAGCGCGTTCCGCACCTCGGCGGCCGGCGACAGGGCCATGATGGCGCCCATGAGGGCGATGGCAAACGCCCCGACCACGACGCCCGCCAGCAGGAGCACTCGGGTGTCGAGCAGGTTTCCCGCCACCA
>CAZVKD010000460.1:0-1676 GCA_964627675.1 uncultured Gemmatimonadaceae bacterium | reverse complement strand
GCCCTTCACCTCGGTCGCGTCGCCGGAGACGAGGCGGTTGAAGCCGCGGATGGGATCGGTCAGCAAGCCGCCCGCTTCGCGGAAGAAACGCTTCGTACCCGTCGCGGTGTTGTCGAAAATCATCGACGAGAATCGATACAGCGTTTCGCCCACCGCGGCGCCGCCGATACCGGTCGAGATGATGTCGTTAAACGACATCGGATGCGTCTCCCCCATCCACTCCCAGTGGAAGGCGCCGAGCATGCCGATGCCGTACGACGGCCAGAACGAGAGTCCGTTGGCGCGCGCCGCGTTGTAGTACTGCGACCCGTTGAACGGATGGATGATCTGGTTGGTGCGGAACTGGTTGTCGTCGTAGGTGAGGCCTTCCTCGAGATTGGCCCACCAACTGCGCGGGCTGATCTGGTTGAAGTTGGCGTTGCGCACGTATTCGTTGAACGCCGATGCGCCGAAGTTGATGGCGAGCGCTTCACCCAGCGCCCATCCGTACGAGGGCCGGATACCCCACGCGTCCGGCTCGGCCGGCGTCGAGCCCGGACCGCCGTCGGTCCACCACAAGAGGCCGACGCGCGCCTGCCAGTCGAAACCCGAAGAGGCATCGGTGGGTCCGCCGATCGGGCTCAGGTCCGTGTCACCGACGATGTAGTAGTCGAGCAGGAGCGAGAGATCGAGCGCGATCGTGTTGGTCAGGTCCCACTCGAGGCCCGGCACGATGCCGAAGTGCACACCGTTGGACGCCTTGGTCGTGCTGTCGCCGACCTTGTAGTCGTCGGGAAGCGGGTCCATGTTGAACAGTTCGCTGCGCGGATGCAACCGCACAACGCCGAAACGGCCCTGCAGGTACGGCCGGAGCGCTGCATCTTTCTTGAACGTACGTGTAGCAAGGACGTCGATCCGCTGGAAGCCCCACTCGAGCTCGTTGTCGTAGGAAGGCACCATTCCCCAGGAACCGAAGCTGAGGCTCAAGCCGTAACGCCAGTCGCCCTGCTGCTTCAGAATCCCAAACTCTCCGGTCGTTCCCTTCTCCAGGTAATCGGCAAAGTCACCGCTGTGATCGCCGATCCCCAGGTTGAAGAAGAAACCCCAACGGGCCTGCTCGGACGCGGCCTCCTGGGCCCACGCGGCGGAACCGGAGAGGATCAATGCGATCGACGCGATGGTGGCGACCGATCCCCGGCAGCAATGACGCGATGATTGCATGATGCTCATGGCGAAAACCATCGGACAGCTTCGTCCAGATACGTACTCACTTCAAGTCAATTCGCTAATCGAGCGTCCACACCAGCCCGACGCCCAGCGTCTCCCGAAACTGGCCCTTCTTGCGCACCGCATAATCCACCGCGCCGGGGTTGGTGAGCGATCCTGCGTCGTCCACCACCGGCACAATGGTGTTGTCGTACTTGTCGTAGAGGAACTCCAGGAAGAGCTGCACGGAAAGCGCCTTCGCCACCTTGGCGGTGATCGTCGCCTGGTAGTCGATGTCGATGGTGGTGGCATAGTCGGCGATGTCGGTATCCAGTCGCGCCGCTGAGAGCGAGTCCGCGCCCAGCTCATCGAACACGCCGGACTTCGACCAGTTGAACGGCTGGTAGAACGAGGTGCGCGACACATAGTGAACATTGGGGCCGAACTCGATCACGTGATCGATCACCAGCTCCGCACCCGAATCCCACGAC
>CAZVKD010000459.1:0-1693 GCA_964627675.1 uncultured Gemmatimonadaceae bacterium | reverse complement strand
GGGCAGGCACGCGCTCCACCCACCGTCAGGCCGCCGCCAGCCACCGCTCCAACTCCCCAAGGTCCCCCTCCGACAGCCGGCCGTGCGTCGGCAACGTCACGAGCCGCCCCGCGAGCTCGCGGGCTCCACTGAAGTCATCGTCCCGGTTCACCACGCGCGCCCTGAAGCCTGCCAGATCACACAGGGCTCGAGGATACCCGGGCGCGATCCCCAGTCGCTGAGCGAACCCCGTGATTGTCCTCTCCGAGCGGACGAGAACCGGGAGCCGCAGGTAGCCAGGAGACGCTCCCTCCAGCGGCTCGACCGCCCGCACCGCCCCGCTCGCCCGCACGACGGCATCGAGCCGCACGCCGTTGGCGCGGCGGACCTCGTTCTCCTGCTCGGCAAGGACGAGCGTACGCGAGGCCGCGCCCAGACTGGCGCGTGAGAGGCAGCGGGGTTCGTGCGGCGGCCGGTAGATGGTCTCTCCCAGGCGCAGGAACGGCAGCGCCGCCGGAAGCCCGTACAGCGCCGGCTGACCCAGGACCAGCTGTGCCGCCAGTCGAACGACGTCGGTGAGCCCAGCCGGGCTCGCGGCGAGCCCGCGCGCGGCCGCTGCCACGATCGCCCGGCCCCGCTCGTCGTGCGCCAGCAGGATACCCCCGCTCCCGCCCGTCCATCCCTTCCCTCTTCCCAAGCTCAGCACGCTCACCGAGCCGAACGCGCCCAGCGGGACACCACGCAGCGCGGCGCCGATCCCCTGGGCCGCGTCCTCGATCACCAGCGCCCCAGCGGCCTCGGCCGCGTGCTGCACCGCCTCCACGTCCACCGGCTGCCCGTAGAGATGGGCCACGACCACGGCCGCCACGCCGCACTCGAGCGCGCGCTGGAGCGATTCGGCCCGCGGCCCGAGGGTGAGCGGATCGAGATCGTACAGGACCACGGGAACGTCCGCCCCGTCCGCCGCGGTCGCGACGTCGTAGCAACAGTAGGCGGGCATCGCCACGCCCAGCCCGGGACGCGAGCGCGTCGCGCCGGCGATCGCCAGGCGGAGAGCGGTCGTGCCGGAGTCGCTAAGCAGGACGCCGGTCGCGCGGAATCTCTGCTCGAGGTGTGCCACGAGAGCTTCCCGCCGGGCCTGCACTCGGCGGGACCCGAACGCGGCCAGCGCACCGTCCAGGACCGAGCCCAGTGTGATCGGCGAGTAAGCCGGAAGCTGGCGTCGAAGCAACGATGGCAGGGTCAGAAGCTAGCGCTGGGCCACTCGAGCGGAGATGATGACCGCAGAGCGCCTTCCCTGCGCGTCCATCAGCCCCGCGACAGCCTTCAGAACCTCCACAACCTTCACCACCTTCACCACCTTCACCACCTTCACACCCTTCACAACCTTCACAACCTCCCCGCAATCTCCGTCATCACCCGCCATCACGGCGTGACGTCCGCCTGCACCCTCGGCTTCAGCACCCACTTCCCGACCACCCCGGACGGCACCAGGAGACCGGTCACCGTGACCACCGTGCTCGGCGTGTACCCCGACGTGTTGAACGCGATGTCGCCGTCCAGCACCACGTCCAAAGGGCCAGAGCCGTCGTTCACGGTCATCAGGAAATCGGACCCCACGGTCTGCGTGGCCAAGATGGTGGCGTTCACCACCCGCACCAGCGCGGCATCGTAGCGCCCGCCGAAGGCGCCCGCCGCGGTCTGGCTGGTGACG
>CAZVKD010000458.1:1425-1706 GCA_964627675.1 uncultured Gemmatimonadaceae bacterium | reverse complement strand
GACCCATCGGCGGATCAGCCGGAGTTCCTCCCCGCTGAGGCGCCGCTCCCCGATGAACCGCGCGATCCCGGGTTCCGGCAACCACGGCGGCATTCGCCGGGCCTCGGTGGAAGCCAGGATCGCGGCCGCCCATGGGCGCGCCTCTTCGTACCGCAGCACGCTGAACGGCGCCGGTCCTTCCGGCCTGTGACACGCGGCACACTGACGGTAGAGCACCGGCGCGACCTCGCGCGAGAACGTCGGGGTGGACGTGGCACGAGCCTGGGCGACGAGCGGCGATG
>CAZVKD010000458.1:0-1415 GCA_964627675.1 uncultured Gemmatimonadaceae bacterium | reverse complement strand
CGCCGCCGCACCGCTTCGCACCACCCGCTGCTTCGACGCCCAACAGGCTGACAAGGGACCACCGGGCACGATAACCCCGGACCCGGCTCCAACCCAGCGGGATCCTCACCCCAATACCATAGAGAATTCCCGGGCGGGCGTCCATCACTACCCGCACTGGCTCGCGTTTGCGGCGCCCGACGACCATCTTTGCCCACTCCGTGCTCGAGGCCCATTCACCATGCTGAAACCTCACGGTCTGATCGCGATGCTGGCAGCACTGGCTCTCCCCGGGTGTGAGGACGGCGAGGACGAAGAGCTAGGGGCGATCCAACCGGGCTGGCAGTGGAGCGCAGAACGCGTGCGGGGAACGGTGGACGCCGTTCGGGCCGGCCGGAGCCTCCAGCCGTCCAGCTGGCCCAACGGCGCCCGCGTGGCCGTGCTGCTCTCCTTCGACGTGGACAACGAGACCATCGCGCTCCGGTTCGGCGAACCCACGGTCGGCGCGCTGTCCCAGGGGGAGTATGGCGCGCGCGTCGGGCTCCAGCGCGTCGTGAACCTTCTCGACCGCCACCAGATCCCCGCGACCTTTTTCATTCCCGCGGTGAGTCTCCAGCTCCATCCCGGCATGGCGGACGTGATCAAGCAATCGGGGCGGCATGAGTTCGGAGTGCACGGCTGGATCCACGAGCTGAACACCACCCTGCCGGCCGACGTGGAACGCCGGCTGCTGATGCAGGCGATTGACACATTGACCAAGCTCACGGGCTCACGGCCCGTAGGATACCGCGCGCCCTCGTGGAACTTCAGCCCCAATACGCTGGCGATCGTTCGCGAACTCGGCTTTCTGTACGAGAGCTCGTTGATGTCGGACGATCGCCCCTACGAGCTGCTCGCCCACGGTGAGCCCACGGGCATCGTGGAGCTGCCGGTGGAATGGATACTGGACGACGCCCCCCTGCTCAATCCGCAGGGCGAGCGCTACAGCGCGCCACGCGAGCTGCTCCAGGTCTACATTGACGAATTCGACAAGGCGTACGAGGAAGGCACGATGTTCCTGCTCACCATGCATCCGCACTACATCGGTCACCGATCGCGGATCGTGATTCTGGAGGGGCTGATCAATCACATCCGTGCCAAGCGCGGTGTGTGGTGGGCCACGCATCGGGCGGCGGCCGAGTACGTGAAGGCGCAGGCGGGGGGCTGAAGAAGGTTCTGAAGGTTGTGAAGGTTGTGAAGGTTGTGAAGGTGCTGGCGGTACTGGCAACCGGAGGAGCCACAGGATGAAGCGCGTGACAGTGTTTACGGGATGCGCCGTGACCATGGCCGTGACTGTCGCAGCGGCCCAGAGCGCGCCACCTCCCTGGCGTCCCACGATCATGAGCATGAACGGGATGGTCGCCTCGGGCCACCCGATGGCGTCGGAGGCGGGTCTT
>CAZVKD010000457.1:0-1708 GCA_964627675.1 uncultured Gemmatimonadaceae bacterium | reverse complement strand
GCCGCCGGTACGCCGCGGGCCAGCTCGCGGCCCAGGAACCGATCGGTCGCCGTCCGGACCGCCGAGAGCCGGCTGCTGGCTCCGAGGTAGGCCGCTTCCTCGGGGGACAGGCGGACACCATACGCCCGCGCGCTATCCATGCGCGCCGGCGGCGTGCCCGCCGCCCCGAGTGCGGCGAACAGCCGCTCCGCCTGCGCCGTGACGGAATCCAGCACGCCGCCCTGATACTGGTAGATCGGCCGAACGGTGGCAGCCAGCGCATCGGCTTCGTGCTCCCGCTCAACCGGATCCCTGGGAACGGCGAACCCGAACGGCGCCACCACCTCGCGCGGCGCCACCTCACCCGGACGCACCAGCGGAACCGAAAGCCCGCGCGTGGTTGGGTCGAGGCGGAAACCCAGCACCGCCAGGCCGAGCAGCATCGCCCAGCGCACGCCATGGAAGGCGACGGAGCGCGTCATCCGCCTTGGTCCTCGGCGTACGCGCGAATGATCTCGCGTACCAGACGGTGACGAACCACGTCCCGGTCCTCCAAGTAGCAGAAGGCCACCCCTTCGATGCCGGGCAGGATGCGCTCGATGTGCACCAGGCCGGACTCTTCGCGGTTGGGCAGGTCAATCTGGGTCTTGTCGCCAATCACCACGGCGCGCGAATTCACGCCCAGGCGCGTGAGGAACATCTTCATCTGCCCGCCGGTGACGTTCTGCGCCTCGTCCAGAATCACGAACGCATCGGCCAGCGTGCGCCCGCGCATGTACGCCAGCGGCGCGATCTCGATGGTGCGTGACTCCAGGGCCCGCTGGACCTTCTCCGGTGGCATCATATCCTCGAGCGCGTCGTACAGCGGTCGAAGATACGGATCCACTTTGGCTTGGATGTCCCCCGGAAGGAACCCCAAACGCTCGCCAGCCTCAACCGCCGGTCGTGCCAGTACCAGGCGCCGGACCAGCCTGCGGGACAGGGCTTCGACCCCTATCGCGACGGCGAGGTACGTCTTGCCCGTGCCCGCGGGCCCGATGCCGATCACGATTTCGTTTTCGCGCATCGCGCGCACATAGTCTCGCTGCCCGGGGGTTCGCGGCTGTACGATCCGCCGCATCCCGGGGAGCACGATCCTGAGTTCGCCGTTCGCCGCCAGCTCTCCGGCGGCGGCACCCTCGCTCGCCAGTCGCCGTACGTCCTCAGGCAGGACCTGCTCCCCGATCCGCGCGATGTCCACCATGGCACTTACGGCGCGACTGGCGCGCTCCACCGCCTCGAGCGCTCCCTGGAGAGTCACCTGATCACCCCGGAACGCTGCGCGCACGCCCGTGGCCTTTTCCAGCTCCAGCAGGTTGGCGTCGTTCACGCCGGTCAGCAGAACCGGGTCCGCTCCGGCGGCCGGAATCCGATGGGTGACCGATTCGTTCATGGACCGATCGAGAGCCCGAGTCCCGCCAGCTCGTCCGGCGACACCGGGGAGGGGGCATCTTCGCACAGGGCGCGGGCCGCGGTCGTCTTGGGGAACGCGATCACGTCCCGCAAGCTCTGGGCGCCCGCGAGCAGCATGACCACGCGATCGAACCCGATGGCGAATCCCCCGTGCGGCGGGGCACCAGCCGCGAGCGCGCGGAGCAAGAACCCGAAGCGGCGCTCGGCCTCGGCCGGACGCAGACCCAGGATCTCGAAGACCTTGCGTTGGACCGCCGGATCCGTGATGCGGATGGAC
>CAZVKD010000456.1:0-1715 GCA_964627675.1 uncultured Gemmatimonadaceae bacterium | reverse complement strand
GTGTTATCGAGTCGCTACGAGTGGCAGTTCTGGGAGATGTGTTGGCGGGGGGAGAAGTGGCCGGTCTAGCGGCCCCGCCCAGGCGCGGCTGCGGGTCACGGGCCGCGACTCCATGGCGGGAGAGTGGGACGGGGTGGACGGGTGAGTGGCGTGAAGACATAATGACGCCCTCGGGGGGTGGATCGAACCATGGAACATCGAACCTCGAGGCACCGAACAACGACGGGTCGAACGTCGAACATCTAACGTCTGAGGTTTTCATGCGATTCTTCCGTCGCTTGCTCAGGACAATTTCGGCGCTGAGCTTCACCGCTGCGGCGTCCCTGGCGGCCCAGAACTTTGACACCGTTCAGATCCGCACCCAGTCGCTGGGTGGCGGGTTGTACATGTTGCAGGGCTCGGGCGGCAACATCGGACTCGCGGTGGGAGACGACGCGGTGTTCGTGGTGGACGACCAGTTTGCCCCGCTCACGCCCAAGATTCTCGCCGCGATCGCCGCCCTGACCCCGCGCCCCGTGCGGTTCGTGGTGAACACGCACTGGCATTTCGATCACACGGGCGGCAACGAGAACCTGGGGCAGGCGGGGGCGTTGCTCGTGGCGCACGAGAACGTTCGGCGGCGCATGTCCACCGGGCAGTTCATCGAAGCGTTGAACCGGCAGGAACCCCCGGCGGCGGCCGGCGCGCTGCCGGTGGTGACCTTCACCGAGAGCCTGACGTTCCACATCAACGGCGACTCGGTGGTGGTGCGGCACGTGCCGCCCGCGCACACCGATGGTGACGCGATCGTGTTCTTCACCCGAGCGAACGTGATCCACATGGGTGACCTGTTCGTCAGCGCGGGACTCCCGTTCGTGGATCGGTCGAGCGGTGGATCGCTGCACGGCGTGATCGGCGCGGCGGAGACGGCGCTGGCGATGGCCGACGGGCAAACCCGGATCATTCCCGGCCACGGGCCGCTGGCCGATCGGGCGCGCCTGCAGGCCTATCGCGATATGCTGGTGACGCTGCGCGATCGGATGCGCGCCGAGATCGCGGCCGGAAAGACGGTGGAGCAGATTTTGGCCGCCAGGATCACCGCCGACTTCGCCGCCGACTGGCCGGGCGGGCACGAGCGGTGGGTCCGGATCGCCTACCAGGAGCTGTCGGGCCGATGAGGGCCGGGGGTCGCGGGCGAGCTTGGCGAGCCGAGTGGATTCGCTCGGCCGGTCCGGTGGCCGCGGCCCGACGCTGAAACCCCGGGCCGCGGGGCCGCGTCAGTCCTGTAGAAGGAGGAACCCATGTTCGAGCTCATCGCCCTCGCAGCGGCCGGCGCGGCTGGCGGTTGGGGCTACCTGCAGTCGCGCCGCTTCGTGCGCCGGCGCATGCGATTCGTGGACGCCGTGCAGAAACCGTCCGCGGCCATGATCGCCGGAACGGCCGCGGCCGCCGTCGCTCTGCCGGTCGTGGCGTTATTGCCGATCGTCGGCGCGGGGACGGCGGTGGCGTTCGGCGTGGGGATCGGCGCGGGCGTGGCGCATGGGGCGCGGGACGTGAAACAGGGCACGCCTCCCTGAGGGCTGGCGATCAGAAGCGACGCGGGACAATCGCACGCGATGCAGGCCCCGCCGTCCCGTATCGCCCGTCATCGTCGCGTGCTGGTTTCCTCCCGCCGTTCCGGCTAACCTACCTCTCGTTGACTCTCTGGAACGGCGTTCATGTTCAAGCTGGTCCTG
>CAZVKD010000455.1:0-1717 GCA_964627675.1 uncultured Gemmatimonadaceae bacterium | reverse complement strand
TCGGTGGCAGCCAGGATATAGTCGGCGTCGAGCCACTGCTGTTCGAGAGAGGCAGGGGGCGGCACCCGGCGTTCGCCGGGCCGCGGGGCGGTGACCTGGATCAGGGCCCGATCCAGGGGCTCGCCGGCCCACAATTGGGCGATGATCTCGCCGGTGATCGCCGCCAGCAGGATGCCGTGCCGCCCGTGCCCGGTGGCGTACCACAGGTTGGGGATTGCCGCGTCGCGCCCCACGAACGGCCGCCCGTCCGGGGTTCCGGGCCTGAGGCCCGCCACTCGGCGCGTGACCTTAGCGCGCTCCAGGGCCGGGTACAGGAGCCGCGCCGAACTCAGGACCTGCGCGATGCCGGTTTCGGTGAACGACGGATCGAAGCCTGTGAACTCGACCGTGGCGCCTGCGATCGCCTGGCCATCGCGATGGACCACGTAGCCGCCGCCTCCGTACGCCACAGCCGGGGCGGCATCGCCTGGCCAGGGCAGCACCGCCATCTGGCCGCGCACCGGCTCGACGGAAAGGGGTCGCGGGAGACCGCCAATCTTGCCGGACCAACATCCGGCGCTGATGAGAACGGCGCCAGCCGCCCGTACCCCCGACGGGGTTCTGACCCCGGTGACCTGGCTGTTCTCGATCACCAGGCCTTCCACCGCGGTGCCGCGGGCCAGTGTGGCGCCCTTGGCGATCGCCGACTTGAGCAAGGCGTCGTGCAATGCCACGGGATCGAGCGCGCCGTCCTCGGCGGCGAGCGCGGCGCCTAGGGCCTCTGGAGAGATGCCCGGAGCGTGGCGGCGCAATTCGTCGGCTTTGAGCCACTCCGCGTGGTAGCCTTGCTGGCGCTGCCATGCAACGCCGTCTTTGAGGCGATCGGCGTCGGCTTCGGTAAACGCGACTTGGAGAATGCCCTCCGTCCAAAGGCTCACCGCCACGCCGGTCTCGGCCTTGAGGGTGGGCACGAGGTCGCGATACAGATCGCGGGCGCGAACGGAAAGGCCCAGTAGCGGATCGTCCGGGCGCGCCTCCACCAGCGGCGGAAGCATGCCGGCCGAGGCGGGCGTGGCCGGACCCTGTTCGAGCCCGGCATCCAGCAGGGCCACCGAGAGCCCGCGCGAGGCGAGCGCGCGGGCGCACGCGGCGCCCACGACCCCGGCGCCCGCGATCAGGACGTCAGGCGCGCTCATGCGGCGTCGTTGTCTTGAAACTCGAACGTCCGTAGCTTCGTACAGGTCTCACGGACTCACGCTTCCGGAGTGTCCATATGCTGCGCACGCTGCTGGGATATGCGGTGCTCGCGATCGCGGGTTTCATTGCGCTCAAGCTGTTGTTCGGGCTGCTCGGGTTCGCGTTCGGGCTGTTGATGAGCCTGGTCTGGCTGGCCGCGATCGGCTTCGTCTTCTATCTCGCGCTCAAACTTATCAGTCCGGACACCGCTCGCCGAGTGCGCGAGATCATCACCGGGAATCGTCCCGCCGCCTGAAGCCCGGCCGTGCCGCGCGCCGCTCACCCGGCGGGCAGCCGCGTGGTGCTCGAATGCGCGTGTTTGATACGCCAGGCGCCGCCCAGCCGCTCGAGGATGAGGGTCGCACGCCCGGTCGCGCTGCTTCCGGTGTCCCCCACCCAACGGTACTCCACCGACGCCCACGCCAGGAGGCCGGTGATCTCGATCGCGCTGGCCGAGATACTCGCGCGGCCGCGCGATCGGATGCCGGCGAAGCGGGGCGGC
>CAZVKD010000454.1:0-1722 GCA_964627675.1 uncultured Gemmatimonadaceae bacterium | reverse complement strand
TCGACCATGTCGCCTACAGTCAGTGCCACATGCTTCAATGGGGCCGCGCTCCGAGGAGCGCGGAAATGAAGATGTTGCGCGTCTTGCTCAGTTGGAGGCAGAAAGCTTCAATGGGGCCGCGCTCCGAGGAGCGCGGAAATCGCGGCTGGATAACTCCATGTCGGGCACCCGGTTCGCGGGATACATGCGAGCGCCCCCGTCAATCTCTTGTCAAAGACCACGCAGCGCAACTCGTTCATCGGCCCATCCACCCCCATTTCAACGACTTGAGCCCCGTCGAGGGGGCGTGCGCGATCGGCCCTCACCCCGCCGCTCGGCTCACACGATGATCGCCGACTCCTGCGCCGGCTCGGGCTCACGGCGGCCGAGAAACTCGTATGCCAGCTTCGCGCGCCCGTCCGTGGGGCCCACGTCCACGATCAACACCCGATCCTCGCCGTGGTGTATGATGGCCGACAGCGCCTCCACCAACTTCAACTTCTCCACGTCAGACAGGTTGCAATGAAACACCGAGTACTGCAAGGGATCTCCGAAGCCCAGCATCTTGCGATAGGTCCGCCGCAACCGCTTGGGATCGCTCACGTCGTACGCCACCAGGTAGCGATGTCGCACAGGTCCATCACCTCGTCGTGAACGGCCGATACGCCGGGATCTCGCCCAGCACCACCGCGCGCAGCAGCCGCGCCTGGAGCTCGATGATGCGGCGATAGCTGATGGTGTACTCGAACACGGGGTGCGTCACGGTCTGGTCCATCCGGCGCTCGTAGCCCGCCAGCACCGCGCGGCGGCCCGCGGACGTCAACGCCACGCCCCGCGCCCGCCTGACGAAATCGCGCTCGGTCAACTCGCCCTGATTGAACAGCGTGATGCACACCGAGTCCGCGATCAGCGGCCGGAACTCCTCGCACAGGTCGAGGCCGAGAGCGGGCCGGCCGTATTTGGGGACGTGATAGAATCCGCGAAACGGGTCGAACCCCACCGCCTGCGCCAGCACGGTGCACTCCTTGGTGAGCATGGCGTAGAGGAACGACAGCACCGCGTTCACCTGGTCCCGCGGCGGACGGCGGTTTCGGCCCTGCTCCTGAAACGCCACGCCGGCCCAGGCGCCCGCGCCCCCGAACAGGCGCCCGAACGCGCCGAAGTACAGCTTTGCCCCGATCCCCTCGATGCCCAGCAGCGAGTCCGCATCCCGGGTGTGCCGCGCCTGGCGCGCGTGCAGCGCCAACCGCCCGATCAGCTTGGGATCGCGTTCCGCCAGGTTGCGCCGCAATAGGGTGCGCTGATTCTGGATCTTCCCCGCCACGAACGCCCGCGCCAGCGGCAGCGCGCCACCCGCTTCGATCACCCGGTGCTGGGCGATCCTGAGCTCGACGTTCTTGTGCGCCAGGCCGGCGGTCATCCCGTAAAACCAGCCGCCCCGGCTGAGATACACCAGCGGGATCTCGCGCTCGCACAGCGCCTGGACGGCCTGGGTGGTGACCTGTACGTTGCCGAACAGCGCCACGTGCGACAGTTCCAGGAGTCGCACCTCCCGATCCGCGGCGCCCCTCACGCTGATCACCAGCCGTTCACCGTCCTTCGAGATCCGGGCCCCCTGCTCCTGCACGTACAGCGCCATGCGATCGTCACGGGCCGGCACCAGCCGGCGCACCGGTGTCTCGATCTCGGGGTGGGTGAGCCGGTTGACCTCGTCCGGCAAACAGATCCCGGCGAGCGAGCAAC
>CAZVKD010000453.1:0-1726 GCA_964627675.1 uncultured Gemmatimonadaceae bacterium | reverse complement strand
TGCGCCTGGAACCGGAAATGTCCCGGCTCGATGATCCCGGCGTGCACGGGGCCGACGGCCACCTCGTGCGCGTCGTGGCCCTGGAATCGCTCGAACGGATACATCTCCCGGTCCCGGGCCTCCGGCTGCCTACCAGCCGGAGCGTGATCCGGCGCGTGGCGCCGCACGGGATGCAGCCCAGGGTGCCGGTCCGGAACCACGCCACACTGCTCGGCGATCTCGCATTCGAAGCGGTGCGCCTGCTTGCACTCGGGCGTCAGCGCGGGGTAGCGATTCCCGACCCGCGCGGACGTCGCGCCCAGCCGTCCGCGCGCGTCGTCAGCCAGGATGGCAACCAACCGCGTCGCGTCGCCGTCCGCCAAGCCAAACAGGGTGACGATGCGTGCCCCCCCGTGAACGGCGTCTATGACCGCGGCTCGAAACGCCTCTATCGGCTCCACCGGAATCCGGGCGAACGGGATTGCGCGGCGGTTGGCAAGCCCGAGTTCGAACGGATCGGTCACGGCCCGCTGCCTCCCAACGCTCCCGCGCCGCGCAACAGCGCGCCCCGCAGCCCCTGCGGGAGATAGACGCCGAGCATCAAGACGAGCAACGCCAGCAGGGTCGGCGCCACGATCAGCCAGCCGCGTTCCCTGGCTGGCTTGCCGCCGGCTGGTGGAGACCCCTGCGCGATCTCGAGGATCGTGCCGGCCATGCCGCCGAAGCTGATGGCCAGCAGCAGGACCAGGACTGCCAGGACCCACGCACTCCCGGTGGCGGATCGGATAATCGTGAACAGGGACACGAACGGCCCGAACGGCGGCGAACCGGTCACGGCGAACAAGCCCACCACGAGCAGTGTGCCGGACCAGGGTGCGCGCCGCACTACCCCCGTCAGGTCCGCGACCTTCGCCGTGCCCGTGACGAGCACGACGTTCCCCACGGCCAGGAACAGGAATCCCTTGGCGAACGCGTTGTTGATCACGTGGAGCAGCGCCCCGTAGGTGCCGATGCCGCCGAGGCCCAGCCCGAGCGCGAGCAGGCCCATGTGCTCGATGCTCGAGTAGGCGAGTAGCCGTTTGACGTCAGTCTGACCCAGCAGGAAAGCGGCGGCGACGGCGAGCGACAGCAACCCGAATCCGATCAGCAGGGGGCGCGCGAATTCGCCGACTCCGCCGGCGAGCGCCACTTGGGTGGCGCGGGCGACGCCCAGGAAGGCACAGGCGGTGATCCCCCCGGCCATCAGCGCGCCCACCAGACTGGGGGCTTCGCCGTACGTATCGGGCTTCCACGTGTGCATCGGGGCGAGCCCCATTTTCGTGCCGAACCCGACCAGCAGGAAGACGAACGCGGCCTTGAGCCACCTGGAATCCAGCCGCCCGCCGGCGGCCAGGAGATCTTCCAATACCAGCGGGCGGACGCCGGCCCTCAGGGCCGGGAACTGCGCCGTGGCCAGGAAGAAGACCCCCAGCAGCGCCAGCGCGATTCCCACCGACGACAGCACGAGGTACTTCCACACCGCTTCGAGCGAACGGCGGTCGTGGCGGTGGAAGATGAGCGGCGCCACGGCCAGCGTGGTCAACAGATGCGCGAGCACCTGAATGAGGTGAGGGCTTTGCATGAAAAAGAACTGTCAGAAGGATTTGGAGAAGTTTTTTTTCCCGATTCCCTTGGAATAAAGTAACCGAATGCGGCCAAGGAATGGGCGTGGCAGTAAGTCTTTCCCTAATAGAATCATTCGGTTGAC
>CAZVKD010000452.1:0-1760 GCA_964627675.1 uncultured Gemmatimonadaceae bacterium | reverse complement strand
GCGATTCGACGGCGAGTGGCTACCCGGTGATCGTGGTGCCCGACGGCGTCGCGGGAGTGATCACGCGACCGGGGCGCCAGGTGATGCGGCAGCTGCAATTCACCGGCGCGAAGGCCGGACTGACGATCCGGGCGGACACCGTGGACCTCGCGTCGCTGTCGTTCGTCTCCCTTCGCGGGCCGGCGGTGCAGATCTTCGACTTCGCCGCGGTCTTTCTGGACGGTGTTGGCGTATCGGGGGCGCGAGGGGCTGGGATCTGGGTGGACAGCGCCGCGGGCAGCGTGGTGGACATCCGGCGATCGCTCGTGGCGGGGATCGAGCCTGACTCACAGCCGCTCCGCTTCGGTGACGGGTACGCGCTGCACGGCGCCGGCATCTTCGTTCGCGCCGATTCGGTGAGCCTGGATTCCGTGTCCGTGCGGGGCGTGAGCCGGGCCTCGGGATCCGACACGGCGCTGGTGGCCGGGGTTCTGACCGTCGGGGCGCGCCGCACGACGGTGCGCCGGTCAGCGATCTCCGACGTCGGCTGGGCGGGCGACGGCGGTTCGGACACCGGTGGCGGCCTCGGGATGGGGGCCGACAGCGCGGTGACGCTTGACGTGGACACCGTGTCGCTGCACCGGATCGGGGGCGAAGGCGTGGCAATCGCGGGCGACACGATTCGGCTGGCGAACGCCGACGTGGGCGAGATTGATCGCGCCCTGGTCGAGGCCGGGCGCACCTACCACACCATGGAGGTCACCGACGTCGCGGGCGCCGCCGTGGGGCTCGTGGTGCGAGGCGAGGACGGAAGGCGATCGGCGGCCCGCCGCGTGACGGTGGATCAGGTGCGCCTGAGCGCCTTCGATCCGGGCGCCGACACCGTCACGCTCGATTCCGTGATCGTTCGAGGGATTGACCTCACCGGATACACCTGCGGTCTCGAACTGGACAGCAACACGGCGATCGCGCGGGTCAACTACGCCCGCTTCACGCACTCGGGCTACGGGTTGGGCGTTTGCTCCAAGGAGCCCGGCTCGACGGGGGACGCAGGCATCCGGCAGTCGGGGTACGTCGCCATTCTGAATACGGTCTTCGACGGGCCGTACACCGCCATCCACGTTCACGCTGACAGCCTGCTGATTCAAAACGACAGCATCCGGGCCGTCGGGTGGGGGATCTGGCAGCATCCGGGCGGACCGCGGGCCACCCGGTGGCTGGACGTCAGGAACGTGCGGATCCGGAGCCTGCTGTACGAAGGGATTTACGCCGAGGGCGTGGCGGATTGGATGGTCGTGGCCCAGTCGGAGATCGCCGGCACGCAGGCGTCCGTGGTTGGGGGCTGCGGCGGGCAGTGCGGCTCCGCCATCGAGCTGTGGAGCGTGGGAGACGTACGGATCGACTCGGTGAACTTCCGGGACAATTTTGCCGGGGCGCTCGAGGTGTGGGGGGCGCGCAGCCTCAGTATGTACGGGGATTCCGTGAGCGGGAGCTACCGCAATGCCGATTTCTATTACTTATCGGAAGTTCCGCCGGCGGTGTCGGTCACGAATGTCCCCTGGGTTCGGCTCCGAAAGAACGTGATAACCGAAGTAGACAACTCTGGGGTGTTCGTCGCTGCGAACGACGGCGACAGCGTAACGCTGGACAGCAATACGGTCCGAACGGTACGAGCCAGCTACAGTGGCTACTCGGGTGCGGGTATCGGGATTTACGGGGTGCAGGTGCTGGGGGAAGCCTTCCCGGCCGACACGGCGCCCGATGGTCGGGTGCTGATTCGG
>CAZVKD010000451.1:0-1779 GCA_964627675.1 uncultured Gemmatimonadaceae bacterium | reverse complement strand
GACGCTGTGCCTGCTCGGGGGGCGGCGACTACTCCCTCCGTGCGGGTACATGGGGAGCAAGCGGGGCGCGCTCGGCGCCGCAATCCTCGGCGCGCTCGGCCTGCACCCCGGCCAGGGCTGCGACCTCGCTCTGATCGTGGACGCCGGACCCTGGGGCTGGGTCTGGCAGCACCTCTTCCAGGCGGACACGGCGCGATCCGTCGCGGCCCAACTCCGCGCGTGGCGTGGCGAGGACCCGGTCGGGCTCTGGCGCCGGCTGGCCGCAGAGCCACCGCCCGGGGATCTGATCGACGGGATCGCGACTTGGCTGTGGCTCCAGGCGCGGTGCGCGAACGCTTGTCCGGTGTGGTGGGATGATACCGGCTGGCGGATGGGCGACAAGCCGCGGTCGGGTGGGGCGGATGGTGCGATTCAGCGCGGGCACCACGCGGACCCCGACCACCCGCACATCCAGTGGGGACGGCGGCCGGCCGCACCCGAGCCGGCCGTTCAACATGCCACCCGCGAGATCCGCCCCAAGGGCACGGGGCGCGGGACTGTACGCGGCATGATCGACCCCGGCACCATTGCCGCGCGGATCGAGGCCATCGCCCACCAGGTTGCGGCGTACCTCTGCCTCCAGGCGGGGGCGGCGCTCAGCAAGCCCGTGGTCGTGCGCGACGGGAGATGGAAGACGGCGGGTTACGGTCACATCAGCGAATCCGCTCGCGAGCGTGGCTTCGTGGACCGCTTTCGACCCGACATGATCGCGATGCGCGTCGACCGCCTCGCGGAGCTCCGGGCTCCAGCCATCGTCGCCTGCCACGCCCGCGCCGAGGACTGCGTGCCGCAGGGCGACCTGGACGGCTGGGTCGCGATCCTCGATCCGCCCTACCGCGGCGCGACGAGCTACGCGGCGGACTGCCCGCG
Organism: uncultured Gemmatimonadaceae bacterium; assembly: GCA_964627675.1. Lineage (GTDB taxonomy): Bacteria > Gemmatimonadota > Gemmatimonadetes > Gemmatimonadales > GWC2-71-9 > JACQHC01. Next base: position 870 of record CAZVKD010000451.1, on the reverse strand, counting down.
CGAGACGGTGCTGGCGATGGCGCTGGACCTGCGAGCCCGCGGCGCGCGGGTCGCGGTCTGCGAGGCGGAGCCGCTGGCTCTCCCCGGCTGGCATCACCTCGACCTGACGGGCGTGCGCAGCGCGGGCGGGCCCGGATCGTGGTCCGCACGGCGCGCGAAGGGCGAGTGGCTGACGCTCAGCGACCCGCCGGCGGCGAGGCCGGTGGTCCAGCAAGCGCTCTGGCGGTCCGCATGATCCTGCTCTCCGACGCCATCAGCGCCGGCTATCCGCAGATGCGGCGGGACCTGCTCGCTGCGCGCGGCCCTGACGACATCGCGGCCCTGGTGCTCCAGCGCCTCGGCCACCTGGCCGGCTCCGCGGCGGCTGCCGCCCGCGCCGCGCTGGAGGCCGAGTGGGCATGGCTCCACCATGGACGGCGCCTGCTCTGGCTGGAGCCGCGCGTCGTGAACGCTCTGCTGGAGGTCCCCATGGCCCCGGTGGTGGCCCCGCCCTGGCCGTGCGCCGTCCAGTGGGCCCCGCACGACGCGCTGATCCATGGCGAGACCGGCCTGCACTACATCGGCGGGTGGTTGCTGCCGGCGACACCCGCTGGTCGCGTGCCGCTGCTTTCGGCGTGGGCCGGGCATGGCGGGGACGAGGAGGTGCTGCTGCCGTCCGACTGGACCCATCTTGGGATTGGCACCCCAACGGACTGGCTGCTCCGGAATCTGTGCGCGGCGCTCTCCGATCCTCGGCTGAGCACCAGGCTCCGACTGCGACGGGGCGATCGCCTGGCCCGGAAGGCATCACGCTCCACCGCTCGGCCCCGCGTCGAGCGACTGGAACTGACCCCCGACTACCGGGGAGTCTGGCGTGAGGTAGTGGTTGGG
>CAZVKD010000450.1:0-1793 GCA_964627675.1 uncultured Gemmatimonadaceae bacterium | reverse complement strand
GCCATTCTTGGCCTCATTGTTCACGCTGAAGTGTACCGTGCCGCTTTCGTCCGTGGTGGGTTTGCTTACTTCGGTTTTTGACGTGCCCTTGCCATCAAGAGTAAGCAATCCTGGGACTAATGTAACAGTGCTGGTACCTGCGTCGTTCTTTGTCATGGTCACAGAACCCTTGGAAGGGTCGACAACGAGGTGGATCTCCGCTCGGTAGGTTGCCCTCGGGTCGTTGCCAACCGGACCTCTGCCGTCGCCGTGGCCGAGTCCACCAATCGTCTTACTGGAAATATACAAACCAATACAGATCCCGACTTGGCCTTTTCCCACGGCCGGCGACGAACACTTTCCCTGCTTATCGACAAACCTAAGGGGATTGCCCAAAGTATGCGAGTATCGGTTCCAAGATTGAGGCATTCCTGGATGGCCACTTTCACGGAGTGGATCCGTGGACATAAAGCGGCCGAGGGCGGAGGCGTAGTAGCGGGCGCCGAAGTAGTCGAGGTTGGATTCCGGGTCGCGTTCTTTGCCGGTGAATTTGTGAGTCGCGGTGGCGGCGGAGCCGACGGGAGGAGTGCAGACCGAGGCGCCGAGTTCGCCGAACGGCTGATAGCCGTCGCACTCGGCGACGGGACTGGGATTCGACAGCGCGTCGCCGCGCGTCAGCAGACGCGTGGAGCCGAGATGATCCTTGTGCGCAAAAAACGTCGTGGCCGGGCTCACCGTATTATCGTACTGCGCCAGGATTCCGCTCGCCATCATGGTCGCCATCCGATTCGCGTACGGGAACCGCGCGTTACCGCACAAGTACCCGAGACGGGGTCACGTGTCACCCCCCTCCCGGCGCGAAAGCCCCGACGTGTCGGGGCCAGCGCCGCTCCTCGGGTGCTACAGGTTAACCCACAGCAACCGGCCTCGCGGGCACGTCGGAGGCGGTTCGGGCTTGGCCCAACGGGCAGGATTGGGCTGAACCTTACCACAGTGAAGCGGCGTCTAAATCCGCGGCTGATTCGCCACTTCCTCGTCGATCCACACCCGCTGCCCCTTTGTGAGATCGAAACGAAAGCCGATAGGGAGAGCAAGAAAGCGAGCAAGATCAGGGCGAGCAGCGGTCACATGGTATGTGTGGTGGTTGGTGACTGATTTGACGTTTCCGTCCCACTTGGCGGTGACTAGAAGCCAGCCCGACATGTGCTCCTGCCAAGGGTATCTCACCGCTTGGACCGGCAGTCCCTCCATCACCCCGACTGAAACGGCAGTGAGTTTGTCCGCACGGGGCGGTGAGAAGTCTGCTCCGTAGTGGGAACAGATCTGATGCTGGTCGCGCCAATAGGATAGGGCAAGAGACCCGCCTAGGACAAACTCTGTTGCCTGTGCGTTGTACTCCCAGACTTCTAGGAGATCATCACGCACAGCTTGGAACTTCACCAGCCAATAGCCATAGTTGAGGGTCTCGCCTGACTTGATCCTTTTGCCGGAGTCGGCCAAGTAGTCCGCCACGAACTGAAGAAAAAACTCGCACTCCGGCAGCAGCGCAGCTTCCCTGACTTGCACACGCATCTCTGGAAGACCTCGCGCGACCATGCCGCAGGTTGACACCACAAGGCCATCCCTTGCAAATGTCAGAGTCGGCATGAGCTAATTCTCCTCCGGCTTCTTCTGGCGGACTAACGGTGGTGGAGGCTGTCGTGGTGGAATTTGTCGGCCCGCCCGCACGGCTGCGTTGGTTTGACCGCCTTGGACTCTGCTACAGTTCAGACATTGCGGATAAAGGTTCTGTGGTCGACCGTTCGCGAGCGCCG
>CAZVKD010000449.1:0-1801 GCA_964627675.1 uncultured Gemmatimonadaceae bacterium | reverse complement strand
CCGAGACGCTGCTCGAGAGCGAGCTGTTCGGGCACGAGAAGGGCGCCTTCACCGGAGCGCAGTACCGCCGCAAGGGGAAGCTCGAGTTGGCCGCCGGCGGCACGCTCTTCCTGGACGAGATCGGGGACATCAGCCCCAAGATGCAGATTGACCTGTTGCGCGTGCTGGAATCCAAGAAGTTCACCCGGCTGGGCGGCAATCAGGAGGTGACGTCGGACTTCCGGCTGGTGTGCGCCACGCACAAGAACCTGGAGCAACTCGTGGCCGACGGCGTGTTCCGCGAGGACCTGTACTATCGCGTGAACGTGTTCACGATCCGTGTGCCGCCGCTGCGCGAGCGCCGCGAGGACATTCTGCCGCTGGCCCGCCATTTCGTGGAGAAGTACGCCCGGGCCATGGGGAAGCCGCCCCTGCCGCTCGCGCCCGAGGCGGAGGCGGTGTTGCTGGACTACCGCTGGCCGGGGAATGTCCGGGAGCTGGAAAACGCCATCGAACGCGCCATGGTGGTGGGTAAGGGTCCGGCCATCACGCCGGCGGATCTGCCGGTGCACCTGGGGAACCAGGAGCGCGGCCCCGATGGCATCTCGCTCGCCGCCGTCGAAAAGGAGCACATCGAGCGCGTACTGCGGGAGACCGCCGGGAACGTGACCCAGTCGGCCCGGCTTCTGGGCATCGATCGTGCCACCCTCTACAACAAGATCAAGCGCTATGGAATCCGGCGGTAAGCGTGGCCGACGCCATCTACGTCGCTTGCCTGAACGGGTACGCCCCGGCGTGGGCGGATGACCTCACGGAAGCCGTCGGGGACTCCTTCGCGCCGCGGAGCGTGCGGCGGCTGGACGCGGAGATCGAGCTGGCGCCGGCCTACGCGGCCGGCCGCCATCAGTACCATGCCACGCTGATCCTCGCCGCGTTGCTGCGAAAGCTGCCCGAGGCCGGCGCGCGCATCGTCGGGATCACCTCCGTGGACCTGTTCATTCCCGTCCTGACTTTCGTCTTCGGTCAGTCGCAGCTCTCGGGCTCCGCCGCGGTCGTCTCGACCTTTCGGCTCCGCACGCAGTTCTACGGCCTCCCGCCCGACGAGGGTCTGCTCCTCGAACGTACGATCAAAGAGGCGGTGCACGAGCTGGGCCATGCGTTCGGGCTGGTACACTGCGCGGACCACCGCTGTGTGATGCGCGCGTCGAGCTACGTCGAGGAAGTGGATCTCAAGGGCGCGGAGTTCTGCGCCGCGTGCCGCCCCACGGTGCTGGCCCCGGAGGGGCGCTAGCGGGAGCCGGCCGAGCCGCTCACTCCGGCGCCCGCAGGTCGCCGCCGGCGGGTCCTTCCTGATGGCGTCGCAGCCAGCTCTGGTACTCCCTGGGATGGTGCTCCTTCAGGTGCCGCAGCGTGACCTTGCCGTCAATCCACACGCGGCTCATGGGGAAGGCGCCCGGCTTGAGATGCACGTTGTAGAGGTGCCACAGGATGATGGACAGAAACGCGAGTAACGCCTCGTATCCGTGGATCAGCAAGACGAGGTCGTACACCCACTTGGGGAACACCCGCAGCGTCGCCTCGAAGAACCACATCATGAAGCCGGTCGCCACCATTACGGCTGAGCCCCAGACCACGGCGAAGTACTCGATCTTCTCGAACGGATTGAACTTCCCGAACGCCGGGGGGTGGTCGGTCTTGCCCAGTTGATAGCGGACGTAGTCCTTCAGGTCCCGGAGATCGTCAAGCCGCGGCGCGATCCAGCCGAAGTCCCGGCGGCCCTCCTCGGTAAACAGCACGTAGAGCACATGAAAGGCGGCGAGCG
>CAZVKD010000448.1:0-1805 GCA_964627675.1 uncultured Gemmatimonadaceae bacterium | reverse complement strand
GTGGCTGATCCAGGCGATCGAGCAGCGGCGGCAGACCATGCTCAAGGTCATGAATTTCATCGTGGACCGACAGCGGGAGTTCTTCGAGAAGGGCGTGGAGTACCTCAGGCCGCTCACGCTGCGCGAGGTGGCCGAAGTCATCGGGATGCACGAATCCACGGTGAGCCGCGTCACGAGCCAGAAGTATGCGCAGACGCCGCGCGGCGTGCTGCCCCTGAAGTTTTTCTTCTCGTCGAGTCTGGAGACCACCTCGGGCGAGGACGCCAGCGCGCGGGCCGTGAAAGCGTTGATTCAGAAACTCGTGGCCGGCGAGAACCCGGCGCAGCCCCTGACCGACTCCGAGATCGTGGCGGCGCTCAAGGCGCGCGGCATCCGGATCGCCCGGCGCACCGTGGCCAAGTACCGCGACCAGCTCGGCGTGCTGTCGGCGCGAATGCGGAGACGGGTGTGAGTCTGGCGAGCCCGCACGGGCCGGTCGAGGTGAGCGTGCTCGTTCCCGCCAAGGACGAGGCGGAAAATCTGCCTGAGTTCGTCAAGCAGTGCGCCGAGTCGCTGCGAGCCACGCCCTATCCGTGCGAGCTGGTGATCGTGAACGACGGCAGCGAAGACGACACGGCCCAGGTGCTGGAGCGGCTCGCCGCCGAGTACGTGTTTCTGCGGGTCGTGACGCACCGGACGCGACTCGGCATCGCGGACGCTTTGAAGACGGGAGGTGACGCCGCGCGGGGGCGGATCCTCGTGTTCTATCCGGCGGATCTCCAGTTTCTTCCGGCCGAGATTCCGCGGCTGGTCGAGCCGATCCGCGCGGGCGAAGCCGACATGGTGACCGGGGCCAAGCAGGGCGCCTACGAGAAGGCATTCGTTTCCGGTGTGTACAATCGCCTGTGTCGCTGGCTGTTCGGCGTGCGGGTCACCGACCTGAACGCGGTGAAGGCGTTCCGTCGGGAGGTGATGGACGCGGTGCCGCCGCGCCCGGACTGGCACCGGTATATGGTCGTGGTTGCCGCGGCGGACGGCTATCGGGTGACCGAGCGGCCGGTGACCCTGCTGCCTCGCCGGGCGGGAAAGTCGAAGTTCGGCGTCGGGCGCATACCGGTCGGCGTGTTGGACTTGATGTCGGTGTGGTTTCAACTGCGCTTTGGACGGAAGCCGATGCTGTTCTTCGGCGTTTTGGGTGGTTTGCTGTTCGGCTTGGGGTTTCTCGTGGGGGCGGCGGCGCTGGTGATCCGCTTCGGGCTGGGGGTCGGGTTCCGGCCGTTGCTCGACCTGGTCATGGTCCTGGTGATCTCGGGCATCGCGTTGTTCGGGTTCGGATTCGTGGGGGAGATGCTGGCGGGCCAGCGGGAGGACGTCCGCGCCCTCGGGAGGGCGGTGGAGCGGCTGGTGCGCGCGCTGGAGCGGCGGGGGCCGTAGGGAGAGAGCGATACTGCCCCCCCTGAAAGGCTGCCAGAGGCGTGGCGGCTTACGCGGCGAGCGAGGCAGGGTTTCCCCGGACCGTGGACCAAGCTCCGTCAGGCTGCAACTCTTGACGGGGCAGGGAGTTCCGTACCTATTTGATGACGTCTGGCAAATGCGTTATGCAGCGTGGGTTGCAGGGTGGGAAGGGGGGCGGTATCGTGTCAATCCCGTCTCTAGTTGAAATTCGGGTAGCACCTCACCATGGACGTCCTACGCGACGTCCGCTACGTGCCGTTGCGTTGCCCGCAGCGCCTCGACCAGCCGCGGCAGGTGGCGATAGCCGCGCACCTTCCGGAGCCGGGGCTCGATCGCCAGCAGCGCCGCCGCACACCAGCGCTGCTTCTGTT
>CAZVKD010000447.1:0-1808 GCA_964627675.1 uncultured Gemmatimonadaceae bacterium | reverse complement strand
AGGCGCGCCACGACGATCCCGCCCACGGCGGCGCCGAGTTTCACCAGGCGATCCAGCAGGATCCGGCGTGTTTGGACCGACTGGCTCGCCGTGAGGGCGTCCAGCATGGGATCGGCGGCGGCGATGCCTAGCCGCTGGATCAGCACGTCGAGCTGCTCCACGTTGATCGGCTCGGTGGACACTACCCGTCGCACGACGTCTGGCGACGCCGCCGTCCGCCAGATGTTTTCAGCGAGGTCGCCACCTCCCCCCTCGACCCCGGCCAGCGTCTTGGCGATCACGCCGAGTCGGTCCGTTTCGATCAGCGATTGCACGGCGCGGTCCACGATCGGACCACCGCTCTGCACCTCAACGGCCATCTGGAGCAAGCGATGCGGTTCGGCGATTTGTCGGGTGGCGCCGCGCTCGGCCAGCGCCGGTACCTTGGTGCTCACCATGCGCTCGAGCGCGGCCCGATAGGCCCCGGGGTTCGGGTCCTTGAGGGTCCACCCGGCGATCAGTCCGCTCACCTGCTCCCTCACGGACTCGTCTGCCAGGGCGCGGCGCTTCGGCGATCCCTCGGCGGCATGCTGGCCCAGCTTCCGAAGCATGCGGAGAAAGGAGTGGGAAACGGTCTGCTGCTCGGTCTGGCTTGCGGCGTGCACGAGGTCAATGACGGCATCCACGGCCAGGGCGTCCGACGCATTGAGCAGAAACTGGCGGCGCTGGTCCCGATCCCCGCCCATCTCCAGCAGACGAGCAAGCGTGCCCTTGTCCATCTCTTTCACCAGCTGTGAGACGCGGCGCTGCAAGGCGATGGAGTCGGCCCCACCGCCACGCTTGACTTCTTCGGCGATCTGGAGCAGGTAGCCCACGATCACTTGGTCGTACGCGGTGCCGCGAGGGTGCCGTTCGATGGCCTTGGCGACGATCGTGGGATCAACGGTGGCGGACTCATCTTCTTCGGGCGGCCTCGTGCCGAGACCCCCGCGGGTTTCCATCGTGCTCGCTTCTTGGCCATCTGCCGCGCTTTCCGCAGCGAGAGCCGCCCGCGCCAACCCAAGCCAGAGGTAGGCTGCCCGGGTACGTTCCTCCCGCTGCTCAATGGATTCCTCCTCGTCGAGCTTGCCTTCTCGAACCAGGTCGAGGCGCTCGTAGTTGAGGGGGTAGAGCCTGACGTGGGGCCAGGAGGTGAGGTGCTCGACCGGGCTGAGCCCCAGGGGCCGGCCGCTTCGGTCGGCATCCACGGACAGCAGGCTCAGCGCCCCGTGGACCTCGTCCGGCGTGACGCCACGACGAAAGGTCACGGCTCCGAGGTGATGTCGGTGCAGCCGGTCGGCTAGGTCGTGGAGCACGGGGTTCTTCGAATCAGTGGCCACGCCCTCGATGACCAACTGCGTGCGGGCAACGCCCAGCGACAGCGTTTGACGCTCGAGCAGCGCGATATTCAATCGGTTGACCACGCCCTGCGCGGCCGGCATGAGGGAGGGGTGGCCCTCGGGATACATCGCGTGCTTGTGCAGGGCAATGGAGAACTCGATCAGGAAATCGGCGAGCTCCCGCGACAATGCCGCCCGCTCTGGTGCTGGAGCGCTGGTGGACGGCCGCGGGTCTGTCAGGGATCGCGGCCCGACGGGCCTGGCCGGCCGGGCGTCAAGGGGGGAGCGGGCGGAACGGCGATGGAATCGGGGCGTGGCTTTGGCGGCCCGACTCGGCGGAGCGTCATGGGCTCCTCGAGGTCACCGCCAGAGACGGTCATGCGGTCACCCCGCACCGCCACCACGTAACCTACCCACTCGTCTCCGAAGGCGAGGTACACCGAATCAGCC
>CAZVKD010000446.1:0-1809 GCA_964627675.1 uncultured Gemmatimonadaceae bacterium | reverse complement strand
CCCTGCATCCACGCCCTCTCGGGTGATGGACACGCCCGCGGCCTCGGCCCGTCGCGCACCGCCCTTCTCGCACCTAGGAGTCTGACTCCGAAATACCCCGTTGCCGTTTCGCCCCCCGCTTCTGCGAGGTAAGATGCGGTCGACTGCGGTGGCGGTGGAGGGGACGGGGATGGAGACGCGCACGTTTCGAGCGTACGACCAGGCACAGGATCTGTTGCTCCCGCCGTCGTTGCGCGACTGGCTGCCCCCGGGGCATCTCGCCTACTACATCTCGGATGTGGTCGACCAGTTCGACCTTACCGCCTTTGTGGAAGAGTATGCGGCGCCTGACGGCAAGGGCGCACCGCCGTATCATCCCGCGCTGCTGCTCAAAGTGCTGGTCTATGGGTACGCCACCGGGGTGTTCAGTGCGCGGAAACTGGCCCGCAAGTGCATCGAGGATGTGGCGTTCCGCTTCCTGGCGGCCCAGCAGACCCCGGATTTCCGCACGTTGATCAAGTTTCGCCGCCGCCATCTCGACCGCTTTCAGGCGCTGTTCGTGCAGGTGGTGGAGTTCGCGCGTGAGCTGGGCCTGGTGCAGCTCGGGCATCTGTCGATTGACGGGACGAAGGTGAAGGCGAACGCGAGCAAGCACAAGGCGATGAGCTACCAGCGGATGCTGGAGCAGGAAGAGCGCCTGCGGGCCGAGATCGCGGCGTTGCTGGCTCAGGCGGACGCGGTGGATACGGCGGAGGAGGCGGCGCCGGAGCGCCCCGACGGACAGACGCTGCCCGCGGAGCTGGCGCGCCGCGAGGCCCGACTGCAGGCGATCAGCGCCGCGCGGGCGCGTCTGGAGGCACGGGCGGGCGAGCGCGCGCAGGCCGAAACGACGCGCCGCGCCGAGGAGGCGGCCTCGCGGGCCGCGGCCGGCGAACGGCCCCCGCGCTATCGGCAACCGCCGCCGGCAACCCCCGGCGCGCGCGAGCAGGACAACTTCACGGATCCCGAGAGTCGCATCATGCGGGATGGGAGCACGAAGGGGTTCGTGCAAGCCTATAATTGCCAGGTGGGCGTCGATGCCACGGCCCACCTGATCGTGGCCACCGCGGTGGGAAATAACGCGGCGGATGTGGGCCAGCTGCTGCCGGTCATCGATCAAGCGACCGCGACGGTCGGGGCATCGCCGGCGAAGGTGACCGCCGACGCGGGCTACAAGAGCGAGGCCAACTTCGCGGGGCTCGACGCGCGCGGCATCGACGGGTACGTGGCCTGCGGGCGTGAGGTGTACGATCCGCGGGTGCGTGCACCGCGCGGGCGGATTCCCACTGCGGCGACCCGGACCGAGCGCATGGCCCGCAAGCTCGTGACGAAACGCGGGCGGGCTATCTACCGCCTGCGGAAGCACCTGGCCGAGCCCGTCATCGGGTGGGTGAAGGCGGTCGTGGGATTCCGCCAGTTCAGCCTGCGGGGCCTGCACTCCGTGACCGGCGAGTGGACGTTGGTCTGCCTGGCGCTCAATCTGCGCCGGATGGCGGTGTTGAGATGACGGGGCGCCCGCGCCCGGCGGCGCGGCCGTCACCGCGCGACCAGCTGGCGAGGATGGTTGCAGGCGTATCCCACTCATCAACCGCGTGTCTGCGGCGCTCACTCGGTCACGATCATTGCCGCCATGCCCCGGTTCATCGTTCCGGCATTGCTCGCGCCGATTCGGAGTCAGACTCCTAGCAGGGGCCGGCGATGCGTATCCCGCAGATGGGCCTCTGGGAGTCGGTGGTGATCGTCCTCGTCTTCAGCATCGGCGTGATCGTCGTCGACGAGATCATCCACGCC
>CAZVKD010000445.1:0-1826 GCA_964627675.1 uncultured Gemmatimonadaceae bacterium | reverse complement strand
ACGCGAGGACTACGAGTTCTACGACGTCACGGCCTGGTCGCTCCCCTACACGTTCGGGCTCGAGGCCTATTGGACCGAGGACGCCGGCCCCGCATCCGTCGAGGCCTTGTCGCTGCCGTCCGACGGGGACCCGGTTCGCGCGCTCGCCCCGATGGGGACGGTGAGCGGCCGCGGCCGATCCGCCTACGTCTTCCGCAACGATCGCCAGGCCGCTGCCGAGCTCGCCTTCGCGCTGCTCGGCGAGGGGTTCGTGCTCGGCGTGGCTCGCGAGTCGCTGCGCGCCGACGGTCGCCGATACCCGCGCGGGACGTTCGTCGCGCGCGCGGCCCGCAACGGGCCCGCGTTGCCCGATCGCCTGCTGGCGCTGGCGCGGGAAATCGGCGTGCCGGTGGACGCGATCGAGTCGGCGTTTCCGGACTCGGGGCAGGTCGGTGTGGGATCGCGCAGCGTGGAACCGGTATTCCGGCCCCGCATTCTCGTGGCCATGGGACCGGGGATCTCGCAGACCAGCTACGGCGCCACGTGGCATTTCCTCGAACAGGAGCTGCGCCAGCCATTCACCGCCGTGGCGCTCTCCGCTATCGGCCGGATGTACACGCTCCCCGACTACAACGTGCTGATCATCCCCGCGGGCGCGCGCGGCACGATGCAGCGCGAACTCGGCGAGCAAGGAGCCGACCGCCTCAAGCGCTGGGTACAGGACGGCGGCGCGGTGATCGGATTTGGCGGCGCGGCCGAGCTGTTGGGCAAGGGAGGGATTCAGCTCTCCACCGTCGAGCCCGTGGGGGTTGATGCCGACACGGCCAGGCTCAAGCGCGACACGCTGCCCAGCGGGGAGCAACATACGCCGCCATTGGCCTCACCGACGGGTGGGGCCACACACCGGCCGGAGGAGATCCCCGGCGCGATCTTTCGGGCAACTGTGGACCGCGCTCACTGGCTCACGGCCGGATACGAGCGCACCCATCTCGCGGTCCTGCTCAACGGCAGCACCATGCTGAAAGCCTCGGCCAAGGGCGACAACCCGGTCGCCTTCGTCGATGACTCGCTGGCCCTGTCCGGCTTCATCTGGCCCGGCAATACGGAGCGCCTCTTGAAGGGAACCGTGTGGGCCGCCAGCGAGCGCGTGGGGCGGGGGCACGCCGTGTTGTTCGCCGCCGATCCGTTGTTCAGGGCGTTCTGGCGCGGTACGGCCAGGTTATTGACCAACGCGATTCTGTTCGGGACGGGGACATGAGTGCGTCAGGGGCGAGACGGGCCATCAACCGCGAGGCTCACGGGTCTCGTTCCGGCCCCTCGCCTCTGACGCGCCTCTCCCCTCAGCGATCTCGCTTTGGTTCCCGGCCCGGGTGGACCTGATCGAGATGGCCGTGGTCGAGCCCGTCATGCTCAAACCGGTCTTCTCGTGAAGGGATCGTCCCGCTCACGGTCGTTCGCCGTTTCTGGCGCATGATCTCGATCTCGACCGTTTCTCCCTCCTCGTAGGATCGCAGCATCCGCACCGCGCTTGCCTGACTGGTCGGGGTCCGGCCACCGATCCTGAGGATTACGTCCCCCGCCCTGAGGTTGAGCGCGCCATCCCGGGGCGTGCGAATCACGAGCAGCCCTTCGCTGGTCCCGAAGTATTCCCCCAGCTCCGGATTGAGCGCCACCAGTTCCATGTCGAGCCAGCGGTCGGAGAGCGAGAACACCATGCTTCGCTGGGCCATACCGGTCGCCATATCCCGCAACCGCTCGGCATCGATCTTCACGCTTGGCGGATCCACCGTGACGAAGCCATACCAGTCGTTCGGCTCCAGCGTCCGCGCGACGATGGTGGCGCGCCG
>CAZVKD010000444.1:0-1833 GCA_964627675.1 uncultured Gemmatimonadaceae bacterium | reverse complement strand
CCCTGCTTCGGCCAACGCTTCGCTCACGTCCCGCACCCGCGCGGCGAGGGCGCGCGCCGCGGGCTCCAGGGGATCGCCGGCCAGCAGCCGCCCGTACTCCTTGAGCGTCGCACCGCACCCGGCGGCGTTGACGACGATGCGATCAGCACCGGCGCGGCCCAAAACCTCGACATTCCGCCGAGCCAACGCCCGGGCCTCGTCCCCGAATCCAGCGTGCTCGTGCAAGGCGCCGCAACACGTCTGCCCAGGGGCCGCCACCAGCGCGTAGCCGTTGACGGCGAGCGTCCGTGCGGTGGCGCGGTGCACGTGGCTGAACAGGCCGTCCATGATGCAGCCACGAAAGACGACGGCGGTCGGGAGGCTCGCGGATTCGGTGCCACGGCGACCGCGGCCTGAGGGCCACCGGCTTGCGGCGCGCTCCGGTGGCGTTCCCCGCCCGGGCAGGCGCCCCCGACTTGCGGCGAGCATCCCGGCTAGGAACCCGGCACGCGTGGCACCCAGCGCTGCGGCAAGCGGCCCCGCCACGGGTCTCACCAACCTTGCCAGGGCGAGCACGGGGGCTCGCAACCGGGGTTCGGCCATCACCGCGAGGACCACACGGACCGCGGGCGACGTAGGACGCACCTTCGCGAAGCGCCGTCGGGCTTCCTCCAGGGCAGGGGCGTAGCTCACGCCAGAGGGACACACCGGCTCGCACGCTCGGCAGCCCAGGCAGCGATCCAGGTGATAGATGAGCGCCGGGTCGTGGGCCGGCAGCTCGCCATGTTCCAGCGCGCGTAACAGCACAATCCGGCCCCGGGGGCTATCCGCCTCGTCTCCCGTGACCAGATAGGTGGGGCAGCTTTGAAGGCAGAACCCGCAGTGCACGCACGGCGCGAGCCCGGCGAACGCGCCGGCGCTCATGCTGCGGCGCTGATGGGGACGGCCAAGACCCCCGCGGGATCGAACGATTGCCGCAGGCTGCCAAGGAGTGGTGCGATCCCCTCTCGGTAGGCGCCGAAGATCCCCAGCCGGTCCCGCAGGTCTCCCGGGGCCCGCTCAAGGGTGACGGGCACTTCTCGCTGTGCCGCGGCGTGCCGGAAAAGCCGCACCCGGTCAACGGCGGCCGAGCCGCTCCAGCGCAGCACGGCCGCCCCCGGGCTCGCGGCGATCCACGTATCGTCCAGATGGTGGGCCAGGAGGTCCAGGGTGTCGTCAAGCGCCGTCGCGAGCATCCCCACGCGAAGCGTTACCGGCCACTCGATGCAGCCGGCAGCCAGGCGGGCCCAGAACGCGCGCGCCCGCTCCGCGCCCAGCTCTTCCATCGCCTGTTCCACGGCGCTCGCGACCGACCGGTGCATCGCCTCGACGGCCTCGAAGCTACCCAGCAGGCGGACGGCCAGGGTCCAGAGCGGGCGGCCCGCGGCCGCGGGCGACAGCACCTCGAGCGCCGCGGGCAGGAGCCCGGCGTCCAGTACGGCCAGTGCCGCGTGGACCGTGTGGTCACGGTCGGCAGAGAAGAGGAACGTCCGATCGGCGCGTGGCACCGCGCGAAGCCGCAGGTGGACGGCGGTGATCAAGCCGAACGCGCCGAAGCTTCCCGTGGCGAGCTTGGCCAGGTCGAATCCCGCGACATTCTTCACCACCCGCCCGCCGGCCCGGACGATCTTGCCTTCGCCGGTCACGAGCGTGAGTCCGAGCACCTGCTCGCGCACGCCTCCCAATCCGGTCCGCAGGGGGCCGGCGGTGGCGGTGGCGACGATGGACCCGGTCGTGCGCCCGACGCCGGGCGGGTCCACGGCGGCCCAGGCGCCGGCGTCCGCCAGGGCCCTCCGGAGATCGTCCCACCGCACA
>CAZVKD010000443.1:0-1841 GCA_964627675.1 uncultured Gemmatimonadaceae bacterium | reverse complement strand
GTACAGGCTGGCGTGCGGGGCCTTCTCGTGGATGGCCGCCGCCACCGCCGTGCCGTGCCCCAGCCGATCCACCCAGTCCGACGACTCCGCCCCTGCCTCATCCAGCGCGGCGCCGCCGGCCACGCCGGCAACGTGCGGATGCCAGGGGTTGATGCCGCTGTCAATCACGGCGACGCTCACCCCGCGCCCGGTGCGCGAGGCGAGCGCCGCAAGATCCAGCGTCAACCCGAGCTCACGCAGGGGAGGTGAGTCCTGCGTCGCCTGAGCGGGCGAACGCGACCTGGGAGCGGGAGCCGCTCCCCCCCGCGACCGTGGCGGCGGCTCTCGCTTCGCTGACACGCCCCGCGTCGAGCACCAGCACGCGGTCGGCCGTGTCCGCCAACTCGGCCCGATGGGTGATCAGAATGATCGTGCGGCCACGCGCTTCGAGCAGCTGCCGGTAGCCGGCGATCACGTCGGCCGCCGCCGCCGAATCCAGCGACGCGGTTGGCTCGTCCAGCACCAGGACGGCTGCGTCGGTGAGATACGCCCGGGCGATGGCCAGCCGCTGCCGCTGGCCCACGGACAGCGCCTTGCCGCGTTCGCCCACCAGGGTGGCGTACGCCTGGGGGAGGGTCTCGATCCAACCAGCGAGTCCCGCGGCACGCGCCGCCCGCTCCACGTCCGCGCGCGACGCGTCCTGACGGGCATAGCGGATGTTCTCCGCGATGGTGGCGTTGAAGACGAACGGATCTTGATCCACCAGGGCCACGTGGCGGCGGACATCGGCCAGTCTCAACGAGCGAAGGTCGTGCCCGTCCAGCAGGATGCGGCCAGTGTCGGGATCGAGGTGCCGGACGAGCAGGTCCGCCACGGTGGACTTGCCGGCGCCGCTCGGCCCCATCAGGGCCACGACTTCTCCGGGGCGAACCGCGAACGAGACGTCGGCCAGGACGGCGCCGCCGCGGCCGAACGAGTAGGAGACGTGCTCCAGCGCGACTTCGCCCCGCGCGCGCGGCAACGGGCGGGCGTCCGATCGCTCTGTCACCTCGATGGGGGCGTCGAGGATCTGGCGCACGCGTCTCAGCGACACGCGTGCCGTGGCGAGCCCCGTGTAAACGCCCATGAGCCCCTGCACCGGTGACAGCAGCCGAACCTGGTAGGCCGCGAACGCCACCAGCGTCCCCATCGAGACGGCCCCGGCGATCACCCGGGATCCGCCGTACAGCACGATGATCGCGGTGCTCGCGGCGAGGAAGAGGCCGGGGAGACCGCCCGCCAGGTAATTGAGCCGCCGCATCCGGAGCAACGCCTCGACGAACGCGTCGTTGCGCGCGCGGAAGCGCTCCAGCTCCCGATCCTGAGCGTTCGCGGCCGTGACCAGCTTCATGCCGAGCAACGTCTCGACGAGAAAGGTCCCGATCGCCGCACTCCGGTCTCGCATCTCCGCCACCGCCGTTTCGAGCCGGCGGCGATAACGGACCAGGGCCCACGCCGCGAGCGGCAACGGCACGAGGCTCACGAGAAACAGCCGGGCATCCAGCCAGAGGAGCATCCCCGTGGTGCCCACGAGATAGGCCGCGTTGGCGAGCCACGCGAGCGCGGCGTCCGAGGCGACGCGCTGGATCTCGCCGACGTCGTTGTTGAGCCGCGAGACGATCTCGCCCAGCGGCGTCCGGGCGTAGAACCGGGGCGAGAGCCGCTGGAGGTGGCGGTAGACGGCGGAGCGCATGGCGAACAGGATGTCGGCCGACGTTCGGGTGTACAGCAGCCCGCTCGCCACGTTGATGCCGACGCTCGCCAGCGTGACGGCGGCGATGAGCCCCGCAATCCGGACCAGTGCCGCGCCATCGCGTGCCAGC
>CAZVKD010000442.1:0-1867 GCA_964627675.1 uncultured Gemmatimonadaceae bacterium | reverse complement strand
GGGGGGGCCCGGGGGTGCCGCGGCTGCCGGGGCCGGCGGGGCGGGTGCGGCGGGGGAAGACGCGCCCCGGGCTTTGTTCCTCGCCAGGGCGGAGAGTCGGGGCCGCACGTACAGGCCCAGCGGATCGCGCAATGCGAGCGGCGTCATGACGGCGAGATAGGCCGTGCCGACGCCGGCCGCCGCGCCCACCAGTTCCAGCACCGTGTCCGGCGTCCAGATGGTGGCAAGCGCGGCGCTCCCCGCCGCCGTAAGTCCGAACCGCCAGAGCCAGGGAGCGAGGGGAGCCAGGAGGCGACGCACGTCCATGCTCGCGGTCCGTTGGAGGCCCCGCAGGTTGAAGGGCAGGCCCACCAGCAGTACGCCCGCCAGCGCGCCCAGGGGGGCGCCGGCCAGGCCGACGCGCTGCACCAGAACGATGGAGGCCACAACGGTGACGATCCCGTCCGCCAGGCTCGTGAGGGAAATGTGGCGATCCCTTCCGAACGCGAACAGCGAGTACACCGCGGTCATGTTCCAGTGCCTGAGCAGCATGGCGGCCAGCAACAAGGCCGTGAGCCCGGCGCCACCGTACTGCCCGGCGCCCACCCACCAGGTCACGAATCCCTGATTCACCAGAAGCACCAGGCACACGATCCCGCCGCTGGCGAGCAGGATCGCCTGCGTCAGCGCAGTGACCACCTGGATCACCCGGTCCTGTGACTCTCCGGCGCGCAATTCGCTCAAGGCGGGCTGCGCCGTTTGCGCCAGGAGCTGCGGCTGATTGGCCAACACCGCGAGCAGTTTACCCGTGCAGAAGTAGGGCACGACGGCCGCCGGCCCCAGCAGCTTGCCGATCACGAGTACGTCGGTTCCCTGCAAGAAGGTGTTGGCGATCTGCTGGAGGGTGATCCAGGTCCCTCGGCCCAGGTGGGCCCGCGCGTCCCGGCCCCTGAGCCGCGTGACGCGGGCCGGGATAGCGTGAGGAAACCGCCGTCTGAGCCTTGCCCACCAGCACAGTGCCGCGAGCACCTGCTGAACCAACCAACCAACGGCGAGTGCCTGGAGGCCCCAGTCGGCGAGCACCAGTGCCACGGTGGTGGCGGTGCCGGCGGCCCAGGTTGCGGTGGAGATCGCGCCCAGGACGGCGAGGTCCTGTAGGCCGTTGAGGGCGGCCTGGAAGACGCGGGCGGGGAACAGCAGCACGAACGCGCCCATGACGAGCGCGAGCGGTCCCTCCAGCTCAGCCCATTCCTCGGGCAACCCGATCCAGACGGCGACCGCCGCCAGGGTCACCGCCGGCATCTGCCACGCCACCACCCCGCCGGTGCGAGCCATGATCTCGGCCAGGTCGTCCGCCCGCGCCGCGCCGCCCGCCCGCCCGGTGGCAAAGGCCAGTTCGCGCGGCAGCAGCGCGACCACGCCGAGGTCGAGCAACATCAGGTAGCCCAGGATGCGCGTGGCCACGATCCAGAGCCCGTAGTCCGCTCGACCCAGACGCGCCAGCAAGAACGCCGTGAGCCACAGGCCCACGAGGGTGAGCAGCACCTGATTGGCATACCCGAACAGCAACCCGCTCAGGAGGCGTCGGGTTCGGGTCACGCGGCCGGGGCTCCCGTTACCAGCTGGAGCAGCCGGGCGTCCAGCTGCTCGGGGTCGAGGTGCTGGCGATACCAGCGGAGCCGTTGGTGGCGCTCAGCGATGCTGCCGCCCCGTGCCCATGTGTCGCTCGCGGCGCTGGCGAACTCGCTCTCGGTGTCGGCCAGCGTGGCCGGGCTCTGGTCGAAGAGCGCGTCATACAAGTGCCCGCGGGACGAGACCAGCGGCGCACCAACGCTGAGCGCCGCGAGAGCGGACGTGCGGCGTCCGGTGAGGCCATCCAGGAACGGCG
>CAZVKD010000441.1:0-1869 GCA_964627675.1 uncultured Gemmatimonadaceae bacterium | reverse complement strand
GTTGCGAACGGGGACCCATCAGGTCCCCGTTTTCTTAGGCGGTCTGGGCGACGGCGCGGGGGGCCTTGGCGACGCGGTTGGACTTGATACACTGGGTGCACACCCGGATCCGACGGGGCGCGCCATTCACCAGGACCCGCACGCGCTGAAGATTGGGATACCACCGGCGCGCCGTCTTGTTGTTGGCGTGGCTAACGTTGTTGCCGGCCCGCGGGCCCTTGCCGCAGACCTCACACACTCTGGCCATGGTTCCTGCCGGGCGAAGACGTGACGCTTGCGACGAACGGTAAGCGAGATAACAAGATAGCCGGCTGCTGCGCCGCCTACAAGGCGGCCGAGCCACGGGAGGTCTGATGCCGACGGCGCTGATCACGGGAGTGACCGGGCAGGATGGCTCCTATCTGGCCGATGCCTTGCTGGCCAAGGGCTACACGGTGGTAGGCGTCGTTCGTCGAACGTCCCACGATTCTTACGAGCGGATTGGGCACCTGCTCGATCGCATCCGGATCGTGCCGGCTGACCTGCTCGACCAGCACTCGCTCACCACGGTGATCGCCGAGATCCAGCCCGATGAGATCTACAATCTGGCCGCGCAGAGCTTCGTGCCGACCTCGTGGACGCAGCCCGTGCTCACCGGGGAATTCACGGCGCTCGGCGTGACGCGGATCCTGGAAGCCGTGCGCCTGGCGCGTCCGGCGGCCCGATTCTATCAGGCCAGCTCGTCCGAGATGTTCGGGCGGGCGCGCACCACGCCGCAGGACGAGTCCACGCCGTTCTACCCCCGGTCGCCCTACGGCGTGGCCAAGGTGTACGGGCACTGGATCACCGTGAATTACCGCGAGTCCTATGGGCTCTACGCGGTCAGCGGCATTCTGTTCAATCACGAGTCACCGCGGCGCGGTCTGGAGTTCGTGACCCGTCGCGTCTCGGACGGCGTGGCACGAATCAAGCTGGGCCTCGCCTCGGAACTCACCCTGGGGAACCTGGAAGCGAAGCGGGACTGGGGGTACGCCGGCGATTACGTAGAGGCGATGTGGCTGATGTTGCAGCAGACCGAGCCGGACGACTACGTGATCGGGACGGGCGAGACCCACTCGGTGCGTGAGCTGGTCGAGGTGGCCTTCGCGCACGTGGGGCTCGAGGCCGAGAAATACGTGCGCGTGGATCCCGCGCTCATCCGTCCGGCGGAGGTTGATCTGTTGCAGGCCAACCCGGCAAAGGCCCGGAAGAAACTCGGGTGGGCTCCCAAGGTCCACTTCGAAGAGCTGGTGCGGATGATGGTTGACGCGGATCTCAAGCGACTGCAGGCGCGCCGGTGAAAGTCGTCGTCACCGGCGCGGACGGGTTCGTCGGCCGGAGACTGGTGCCGCGGCTGTGCAGCGCGGGGCACACGGTGGTGGCGGCCCTGCGCCCGAGTGCGTCTTCGGACTGGCAGCCGCCGGAGGGTGTGGCCGCCGTGCCGCTGGAGTTGACGGATGACCAGTCGGTCGGGCGGATCGCGGCACTCGGGCCCGAGGCCGTGGTCCATCTGGCGGCCGTCGCCTCGGGAGGCGACGCGCGCCGGGATCCCGGGCACGCATGGCAGGTGAACGCGGTGGGGACCGCGCGGCTGGCCGAGCATCTGGGCCGGCTGCGCCAGGCCGGGAGCGCCGACCCGCTGCTCCTGCTCGTCTCCACGGCGGAGGTCTACGGGGGTGGGTACGCGACGCCCCGGATCGAGACCGATCCCACCGAACCCTGTTCTCCCTACGCGGCCTCGAACAGGTTAAAGGCGAATGGAGCCTGGTCACCCTGGCCTGGAACGTGAAGCGGCTGTTCGCCCTCAGCTGCGCCTGACCACCAAGGCGCAGGCCGCTCCCCTCTAGGCGC
>CAZVKD010000440.1:0-1869 GCA_964627675.1 uncultured Gemmatimonadaceae bacterium | reverse complement strand
ACCGGCTGTGAGATGAGACCACACACCGCCACGTCGAGATAGGTCTGCCGCGTGGCCCCGGGGAACAGCCGGCGGATTTCATCCATTGCGCGCCGCCGATGCGCCGGCCATGCGCGCGGCCCGCCTGGTCTCGGAGTGCGCGACGATGGCGGTGCCGATCATGTCTCCCATCACGTTGACCGTGGTGTTCCCCATGTCAACCAGCCGGTAGATGCCGCCGACGATGGCGGCCACCTCGAGCGGCAGGCCGAACGCGCGTACGAGTATCAGCGCCACGACCAGGCCACCGCTTGGAACCCCACCGGATCCAGCCGACAGGATCAATCCGAGCAGCAACACCGTCCCTATCTGGCCCGTCGCGAGCTCAACGCCCGCGGCCTGTGCCGTGAAGACCAACACGGCGGCCAGCATGATCGCCGTACCGTCCTTGTTGACCTGGGCGCCCAGCGGCAGCGTGAAGGAGTAGATCCACCGAGGGAGGCCGGCCCGCTCGGCCTGCTCCAACGCCACGGGCAGCGCGGCGAGGCTCGAGGTGGTGGACATGGCCGTGACCCACACCGCTCCGGTCTCCCGCAAAAACGCGAGGGGCGCTCGGTCCGTCAGCACCCTGAGCAGCACCGCGTATACGCCGACCATCACGAGCTGCGCGCCCCACACGCCGAGCACAAACGTCGCCAGCGAGCCGACGAGCTGGGCGCCGTATCGGCCAGCCGTCACAGCCATCAGCACGCCGATGCCGACCGGCGCCACGATCAGGATCAAGTCCACGAGCGTGCGGAAGAGATCGGTCACCAGGGAGTACGCCCGGATCAGCCGGTCCCGTGGCTCGGTGGGCAGGAAGAGCGTCGCGATGCCGAGCAGGACGGCCAGCATGACGATCTGGGCCACGTTGCCGCCGGCGAATGCCTGCACCGCGTTCGCCGGCAGGAGATCGAGCATCACGTCACCCATCCCGGGCACGTCGCCTGGAGGTGCCGCAGCGCCGGGAGTGAATGACACACCTACCCCCGGCCGGAGCACGGACATCGCGGCGAGCCCCAGCAGCACGGCAAGGATCGTGGTGAGCACGAAGTACGTCGCGATCTTGGCCGCGACCCGGCCAAGGGTGCGCACATCCGTGAGCGCGGTGACGCCGGCGAGCAGGTTGAAGAACACCAACGGCACGGCGGCCAGCACCAGAAGGCGAATGAACAGATCCCCGATCGGTTGGAGCCGAGTGACCCGCTCCCCGAGGAGCGCACCGGCCCCGGCACCGACCAGCATGCCGACCAAAATCCGCCCACCGAGGCCGAAGCGCATGGCGGCGGAATCTCCGCCTCGGCTCCTTGCGGAGCAAGCCGCCCCCGCGACGAACCGCATCGCGCCCATTAGCTTTCCGTCCTCGTCCACTCCGTTCGGAGCACAAGATGCGTTCGTTCGCGCACATGGGAGGCGTGCTCGCGACCCTCCTGGCCTGCTCGGCTCCGGGGTTCGCTCAGCAGGGGGCGGATGACCTTCGGGCCCGCCTCATCGCCCGCGGCAATTCGCTCGAGATCCCCGGCCAGTGGGATCCTCCGCCGGGGAACGCACTCGAGCACCATACCGCCGGATTCGCCAAGACGCTGTGCTCGGCGGTGCTGGAGCTGCCGACCACCAGTCCCTTGCGGGTGAGCCAGCGGAACAGCCGCGTCGCCAGCGCGGTTGTGCGCGGGAAAATGAACAGCTCGTACACCAGCAACTGTGCGGCGAGCATGAACGCCGCGGCGCGGCCCGGCGGCGGGCACGACGCTTGCTCCGCCCGGACGCGCTCGGCCAGCGCGCGGTCGTGGACGAGCGCCAGCCCACCCAGCCCGGTCGAGTACGGCTTGTTCCACTGCCCGCTGAAGAACG
>CAZVKD010000439.1:0-1881 GCA_964627675.1 uncultured Gemmatimonadaceae bacterium | reverse complement strand
GTCATCCGCATGCGAGTGAATGTCAATGAAGCCGGGCACCACCACCTTGCCCCGGGCCTCGATGACGCGTGTCGCGCTCGCGCCCTCGAGGCGACCAACGGCGGCGATGCGATCGCCCCGGATCCCGACGTCCGCGGAGACCCACGGATTGCCGGTGCCATCGAGCACCTGCCCGCCGCGAATCAGCACGTCGAAACGCTCCTGCCCCCTCGCCCAGCTTGGCAACGACAGCACCGCGCAGGCAACGAACCACAAGCCAGCTCGCATGGCCTCACTCCTGTCGGTGTTCGGGACTGCCACCGGCGTGGATCGGCTGATTACGCCTCTTGGGAGAATACCTGGTTGGCGCGCGAGCACGGAAGAACGCCGGGACTGACGTGGCGACCCGGCTATCCCGTCTGTATCCGGCGCCCGGCTGCACGACGGGGCGATGGGAGACGATCCGGGCCGACCGCCAACGATGCCGGACCCGCTGATCCGTTCGCCGCCGGTGCGACGCTAATCGCCCCAATCGCCGTCACAACCCGGTCCAATACGCCAGCTTCACCGCGAAGACCTGCTGACCCCTCGCGGAGAAGGCGTCCGCCAGCGCCGAGCCAAGACGGAGGGTCGCGTCGGGCATTCTGTCCTCGCGGTTCTGCTGCCAGACGAAAAACAGGGTGGATCCCGGCAGGAACTCCCATCGCAACACGGCGTTGGTTCGGAGGGACACCACCCGAAAATCGGGCTCGTCGAAACCGAAGTCGGCCACCGCGTTCCGATCGACATCCACCGTAAGGTCACCGCCGTTTCCGGGCCGAATGAGGCGGTCGGTCGAGAGCGGGTCGAATCGCGCTGCGTAGTCCGCCGCCCGCGCATCGCGCACCAGCTTGAAGTCGCGGTACCGCCCGGTGGAAAGGAACGGCTGGCCGTACACCTCCAGCGACAATCGAGGCGTGAGCGCCAGGTCAAACCGCAGCGTGACGGAGCCCTCGCTGCGCTCGATCCGCCCCAGCACGTAGTACGTCGAGTCCCCGACGGTGGACCGTGTGACGAACTGGCGGTCGTCGGTTTCGCGCGACCCGCGAGCCTCGATGCTGAACGCGACGGAGCCGGGCGGCCGGAATCGGATCGCGGCGTTGCCAGCGATGCGCTCGACCCCGGTGACCTCCTCGCGCGTGTAGTTTCCGCCCACGTTTCCGTTGACGGCTTTGCGGAAGTCGGTGCGGACGAAGCCACCCACCCTCAGGTTTCCGGGCTCGGCGAGAGCGGGTCCTCCGCGGAGCGCGCGGGTGTTGAGCGCCGGGTACTCCCGCTCCGCGTTCAGGGTCAGCCCCCAGTAATTGGGGAACTCCATGTTGACCCGGCTCGACGACGTGGTGCGGCCGCGTTCCCAGCCATAGGAGTACTCGGCCTCCTGCTCGAACTCCCACTGAAACCGCCGGAACACACGACCCGGTCTCAACCATCGGAACTCGGTGCTCGCGCGGGCGGTGTGCTGATCCGCCTGGCGCATGAACCCGAGATCGTTCACCTCGAAGCCCGGGCTCCGGGTCGCCGCTCGCAGATCCCACACCCAGAACCCCGTCACTTTCCCCACCCGGGCGTATCCCCCGAAGCCCTGGAGCGACGTGGCCGCGGAATCCAGCAGGGCGTGCGTCTGATCCGGCCGCTGGAAGTAGTGCGGCGCCGAGCGCTGGGTGGCGAGAATCGCCTGGGTCGAGCCTTCCACCCGAGACCCCATGACGCCGGCTTCTACGTCGTATCGGTCCCGGCCGAACCGCAGCCGGAAGTCGCCGCCACCCGTGAACGCTCGCGACCGCAGCGAGGTAAACACGCCTGCACCGGAGTCAACCGAGGTGGCGATCACGCATGGCCGGGGAACCAGCGAACCGGGCCGCA
>CAZVKD010000438.1:0-1890 GCA_964627675.1 uncultured Gemmatimonadaceae bacterium | reverse complement strand
CGCCGATGAACCACTTCAGCGCGACGCTGGCATCGACGACCGCGCGTGTCATGGAGTCAGCGAGCATGGGAATAGGAGCAAGCCGGGTCCCAATATAGCGAGGGGATCCACCATCGTACCCGCCGAGCGAGACGCCGCCGCGCGCTTGCCGGTTGCGTTCCGGCGTCACACCTTATGGCGGCTTTCCCTCCGGTCACCCCAACCGTCCGCGACACAGGAGCGCGCCTCGCCGCCCATGTTCGAGACCGCCGAGCTGAACCGGAAGATCTCCAAAGAGGAGTTCGACGCGGAGGAGCCGAAAGTGCGGACGGCGCTGCTCGCGGCGCAGGAACGCCTCAAGGAAGCCGACTTCTCCGTCATCCTCGTTATCGGCGGCGTGGACGGCGCAGGCAAGGGTGAGACGATCAATCTGCTGCACGAGTGGATGGACGCCCGCTGGATGGACACGCACGCCTTCGGCCCACCGAGCGACGAGGAACGGGAGCGCCCGCCCTACTGGCGCTTCTGGCGCGTGCTCCCGGCCAGGGGCCGCATGGGCGTGTTCTTCGGCTCGTGGTACACCGATCCCATCGTGCAGCGCGCCTTCGGCGAGATCAAGAAGGTCGCGTTCGACGCGGCGCTCCAGCGGATCAACGGGTTCGAAAAGATGCTGGTGGACGACGGGACGCTGGTGATCAAGTGGTGGTTCCATCTGAGCGAGAAGGCGCAGGCCAAGCGCCTCAAATCGCTGGAGAAGGACCCGGCCACGCGCTGGCGCGTGACCAAGACCGACTGGAAGCACTTCAGGATGTACGACAAGTTCCGCCGTGCCTCCGAGCGGGCGCTGCGGGAGACCAGCACGGGCGAGGCGCCGTGGTTGGTGATCGAGGGCACGGACCACCGATACCGCAGCCTCACGGCGGCCCGCGACCTCCTGGAGCGCCTCACGGCCCGGCTCGAGGCGGGTCCTCGACCCCGGCCTGCGCCGCCCGCCCGCGTCGAGCGAGATCACAAGACCATTCTCGACACGCTCGACCTGTCCAGGAAGCTCACCGACGCGAAGTATGACCGGGAGCTGGAGCACTGGCAGGGCCGGCTCAATCTGTTGTGGCGCGAGGCCAAGGAGCACGACCGTTCGGCCGTCCTCGTGTTCGAAGGCTGGGATGCCGCCGGCAAAGGAGGCGCGATCCGGCGCATTACCCCGGCCCTCGACGCGCGGGACTATCGCGTGATCGCCATCGCGGCGCCCACGGATGAAGAAAAGGCACGCCACTATCTGTGGCGCTTCTGGCGACACGTTCCCCGGGCTCGGCGCATGGCCATCTTCGACCGCAGCTGGTACGGGCGGGTCCTGGTGGAGCGCGTGGAAGGCTTCGCCCGCGAGGACGAGTGGCGGCGAGGCTATGCTGAAATCAATCAGTTCGAGGAGCAGCTGGCCGAACACGGCGTGGTGTTGATCAAATACTGGCTGCACATTGACGCCGCGGAGCAGTTACGGCGCTTCCAGGAGCGCGAGCACACCGACTTCAAACGGTACAAGATCACCGAGGAGGATTACCGCAACCGCGAGAAGATGAACGAGTACGAACTCGCCGCGAACGAAATGATGGAGCGCACGAACACGGAGTACGCCCCCTGGGTTCTGGTAGAGGCCAACGACAAGAAGTACGCGCGGATCAAGATCCTGAAGACGTTGTGCGGGAGGCTGGAAAAGGCGGTGTAACCGGAAACGAGTGACGACCCCTCGCTTCCTTCAACGCTGGCCGGCAGCTCGCTTACTCCGGTCGCTTCCGCTCGCCGATGTCAGGTCGGTGCCGAATGAGGGCTGGAGGGAAGGTGGAGCGGCGCCGGCACTCTGCCCGCCAGCGTACCTACCGCTCCCCGTCCGCGATTCTTCCCAGCAACCGCAAC
>CAZVKD010000437.1:0-1894 GCA_964627675.1 uncultured Gemmatimonadaceae bacterium | reverse complement strand
TTGCGCGCCGTGACGGCGCCTGTTCGGTTTGCTCTGGGGCGTCGGTCCGGCGCGATCGACGTCCTTGGCCCGTCGCCCGTCACGCGGGCGCGGTTTTCCCCTCGATCCAAGCCAGCCTCTTGAAGTTGTCGGCGAGGGTGGCGAGCGCGATCTTGGCCCTCGCCAGTCCGACGGTGCGGATCGGCAGCTTGAAGCGGTGCTTCTCCGCGGCGAAGACGTGCTCGACATGGGCCCTTATCTTCGCCCGCGTCGCGTTGCCCCGCCGGATGTGCGCAGGGATGGGCCGGCCGCGCCGCTCGGGCCGCCGCACCTCGGGGAAGAAGCCGCGCCGCTCCAGCAGCGCCGGGTTCGCCTTGGAGCGGCAGGCCGTGTCCGCCCACACCCCGCTCGCCAGGTTCGAGCGATCGAGCAGGGCGCCGGGCTGGCTGCCGTCGTGGCGCGCCGCGCGGGTGACGACGAAGCGGCGGACGAACCCGTACGCCCGATCGATGCCGAGGTGGTTCCTGTAGCCGAACATCGGCACCGCGATCTCGCCCTGGGCCTGGCGCGCCTGACCGCCGCCGGGCGCCTCCCGCTTGCGACCCCGCTTGATCGTCCAGCGGCCCTCGGTGTCGATCTGGGCGCGCCTGGCCGGCGACCGGTCCTCGGGCACGCCGCCGCCCTCGATCGTCTCCTTCTCCTCCCGGCCGAGCCGCGGCCGGCGCGCCTCGATGACCGTCGCATCGACGACCTGGCCGCCCATCGCCAGATACCCCTTCGCCCGCAAGCCCGCGTCGAACCGGGCGAACAAGGCACCGAACGCTCCGGCCCGGACCAGCTGCCCGCGATAGAGCCAGATCGTCTTGGCGTCGGGTACCGCATCGCGCAGCGCCAGACCGACGAAGCGCATGAACGAGAGCCGGTCCCGGATCCGGTGCTCCGCCTGATCGTCGGAGAGCGCGTACAGCGTCTGCACCACCAGCACCCTGAACATCGGCACCGCGTCGTACGGCGGCCGGCCGCCCTTCGAACGGTCCGAGCGCGGCACCCCCGCCTCCGGGGCGGGGCGGAACAGCTCGAAATCCACGACCCGGGTTAAACGCTCCAGCGGGTCCCCCGCCGCCGACAGCCACGCCGGCCGCTCGTCCGTGTCGACGAAACCACCCTGTCCCGCCATCCCCGCCTCCAGCCATCGCACACGGCCGGAGAGTCAGGTCACGACCTCGAGGGCAAGCGGTTTTTCGAGGTGTCCATATGTGAATCGTGTCCCGGCCCGGTCCCTGGGATCGCGGAGACCAGGTCCGGCGCGAAGGCCGGCGACGATCGCATTCCCGACGCCAAGGATCCGTGACGACCCTTCGAGTCGAGCCGGCCGTCGATGTCGACGAGCGGGCCCTCAGTTCCGCCGCGGCGAAGTTCCAGACGCCGAGTCTCGTCCGCAGCGCCAGCCAGGCGGCGAAGACGATGGCGTGCTTCATGGGAACGTGCGCGGCGATGTACGCCTCGATCGGCGTCTCGCCATGGATCGCGTTCGCGATGACTCCTCTGGCCGCAGGGTTCCTGGTCCGCATCTTCATCATCCGGCACGATTGCGGTCACGGGTCGTACTTCCGCTCGCGTCGCGCCAACGCCGGCCTGGGCGCATCATGCAGCCTGCTCACCATGACCCCCTTCGACAGATGGCGACGACGGCACGCCGGACACCACGGCGTCTGGAACGACCTCGACCGCAGGCGGACGGGAACCGGCATCTATTCGACCTGCCTGACGGTCGCGGAGTATCGCGCGCTTTCTCCCTGGCGGCGCCGATGGCATCGGCTGACACGGCACGCGCTGGTCGCGAACGTCCTGTTGCCGCCCCTGGTCTTCCAGGTTCTCTACCGCTGGCCGTTCGACGCGCCGGGGTCCTGGGGTC
>CAZVKD010000436.1:0-1895 GCA_964627675.1 uncultured Gemmatimonadaceae bacterium | reverse complement strand
GACCACGTGCAGGCTGCCGTACAGGTAGGCCAGCGCGAGCGCGACGCCGCCGATCAGGAATTCCATGGGGTCCTCAGCTCGGTCTCAGACGAAGGCCTCCAGGATCACCGCCGCGCCCTGGCCGCCGCCGATGCACGCCGATCCCAGGCCGTAGCGTTTCTTGGCCAGGCGAAGCGCATGCAGCAGATGGATCGTGATGCGCGTACCGCTGGCCGCGAGCGGGTGCCCGATCGCGATGGCGCCCCCGTGCACGTTGGTCCGGTCACGGTCGAGCCCCAGCTCCCGCTCCACCGCCAGATACTGCGGCGCGAACGCTTCGTTGACCTCGATCAGATCCATGTCCTCGAGCGTGAGCCCGGCCCGTTGGAGCGCCTTGCGCGCGGCGGGTACCGGTCCAATCCCCATGTATCTCGGCTCGACGCCCGCGACGGCCCACGCCACCAGGCGCCCGAGCGGCGCCAGAGCGTGCTCCCGGGCGAACGCCTCGCTCGCGATCACGGTGGCTGCGGCCCCGTCGCAAATCCCCGAGGCGTTCCCGGCCGTGACCAGGCCGTTTGCCTTGAAATAGGGTTTCAACGCGAGCAGTCCCTCCAGCGTCGTGGACGGTCGCATGTGCTCGTCGGCGCGCCAGTCCACGGTGGCGCGCGTCTTGGGGTCCTTCACGGGGACCGGGATGACCTCGGGCTCGAACACGCAGTCGTCCCATGCCCGCTTGGCGAGCTGCTGGCTCCGCAGCGCCACGCGGTCCACTTCTTCCCTGGTCAGCTTGTACTTCTCGGCCAACGCCTCCGCTGTTTCCGCCATGGACAGGCCGCACTGCGGGTCCTTGAGCGCCTCCCAGAGCGCGTCTTCGAGCGGCGCGGCCGGCCCGAGACGGATGCCCCAGCGCGCGCCCCGAACCACGTGCGGGGCCTGGCTCATGGACTCTGCGCCGCCCGCGAGCACCACCCGAGACTCGTCCAGAAGAATCTGCTGCGCCCCCTGAATGATGGCCTCGAATCCGGAGCCGCACAGGCGATTCACCGTGACGGCCGGGGACTCGATGGGCAGCCCGGCGCGGAGTCCCACGTGACGGGCCAGGTAGATGGCATCCGCGGAGGTCTGCTGCGCGTTGCCGAACACGACGTGGTCCACCTGCTCCGGGCGAACGCCCGCTCGCTCGACGGCGTGCCGCGTCGCGATGGCCCCGAGATCGGTGGCGGAAAAGTCCTTCAGCGTGCCGCCGAACGATCCGAACCCCGTCCGGACGCCCGACAGAAACACCACGTCCGCGTGCTTCCCCTGCGTTTTCATGGGTTCAGCCCTTCTTGCGGAGTATCACCATGCCTGCGAAGGTGGTGCTCCCCTCCACGTCGTACGCCTTGAGCACGACGCGATACGTGTCCGACTGAGCGGCGTCGAAGGTCACCAGTGGAATGTCGTCGGTGGCGGTGTCGCACTCGATTTCCCTGCCTTGCGCGTCATACACGCAGATGTCGAGGTCCTTGGAGTTGCTGTCCCCGCCGCCGGCGATGAAGTAGGACTTCCCCTTCGTGACCTCGAACCGCAGTGCCTTCTCCTCCCCTTCGGCGAACCATCCGAACATCATCCCCCACTGCCCCATCTCCGGGAGTGCCTCGTAGTCAGCCGCTTTCAAGTTCACCCAGTCCATCACGTCGTCCATCGCGTCCTTGAGACTTGCCTGGGCCCGTGCCTCGCCGGGCAGGGCCAAGAGTGCCACTGCCGCGGTCAGGCCAACGATCGCGTTGCGGATGCTGCGACGGGCGATGGCCAAGGGGAACCTCCTGGAAATGGTCGCGCGGCTGATGGCACGATGGGGAGGGAAGCGGCCGCCGGTCGGAACGCGCGAGCCCCGATCCGTACGGTCCGGCCCCGCCGCGGCGCTCCCGCAGAGC
>CAZVKD010000435.1:1417-1896 GCA_964627675.1 uncultured Gemmatimonadaceae bacterium | reverse complement strand
CGCCTGCTAGTGGGCGGGGGGCTCCTGCGATCCCCGGCCCCCCCCCCACGCACCGGCGGGCTCGTGGTGCGCGGCCTGGTAGCTGGCTGGCGCCGCCGGCGGGGCGCGGCTGAGATGGGCCGAAGCCGTGGCGATCATGGCCGGGTTGGCGCTCGCCACCGAGAGCCACTGGCGCGCGGCTTCGATCCAGTCGCCGGCCAGCGTGCTCACCTGCGCCAGGTCCTGCGTGAGCGACTGATCTCCCAGTCGCCGCGCCCCATCCGCCAGCACGCGCCTCGCTTGGGTGAGGTCGCCGCGCCGCGACGCCACGCCCGCCCACTCCCGGTACGGCTCGGCACTCCCCGAATCGAGCGCGATCCAGCGTTCCGCCGCCGCCCGCGCGCTATCGGCCTCGCCCAGCGCGCCCCACACGCGCACCTCGAGCGCGAGCAACACGCGGTTCGAGCCATCCGCCTGGAGCGCCGCCCGCACCAAGGGCG
>CAZVKD010000435.1:0-1407 GCA_964627675.1 uncultured Gemmatimonadaceae bacterium | reverse complement strand
CCAAGGGCGCCAGCTCCTCCATGCGCCGCAGGGCTTCCAGCGTCCGCTCCAGCCCGAGGAGCGCCGCGGTATTCACGCGATCGGACGACAGCACCGCACGATAACGCGCCGCCGCCTCCTCGGTGCGACCACGCCGCTCGGCCTCGAGGGCGTCTTGCAGGACGCGAGCAGCCCCCGCTTGCCCCGGGAGCGAGCGGGTGAGCCCCACCAGCAACGCGAGCGTGTTACGGGCGACCATCATTCAGGCGCCGGAAGTAGTCGAGGATCAGGCGCCGCTCTTCCGGCGAAAGGCCCTGCAATTGAGCCCAGTCCGGATAGGGGAAACGAAGGTCGCGCCCCGTACTCGGCGGGCGGAGCGCCGGCGGCAGGCGAACGTTGCCCGCCCGCGCGGTTTCGCTGCTGCGCTCTTTCTCTTCGTCTTCTTCTTCACCCCGAAGCGTGCGGCCCGCGTCCAGCAGTCGGCGGAACAGGCGTTCCTGGCGCTCCACCGTGCGGCGATCGAGCTGCCCGGCCTCGAGCTGTTGCGCCAGGGCCCGCGCTTCCGCGCTCAATTCATCCGCCCCACCGAGGTCGCCGCCCGCGCCCAGGCGATCCAGCTCCTCACCCAGACGACGTTGCCGCTCGGCCAACGCCCGCAGCTCCTGCATCAGCCCTTCGCCGCCGAACGGCATCAGCGACAGCATCCCGCCGGCTTGGCCGCTCATCTGTCCCTGCTGCTCGGCCAGCTCCGCGAGCTTCTGGAGCGCTTCCGCCAGCCCGGACCCGGACTGAGAGCCGGCGACCTCCTGACTGCTTTGCAGCAGCGAGTACGCCATCGCGTTCAGCGCGTCCACCGCCTGCGCGGCAAGCTCGCCCCCGTCGGTGGGGTTGGGGTTGGCCCGCTGCACCCGCTCCAACGCCTCGTTCATCCGCAGCCGCGCCAGGCCCAGCGCGCTGCCGGTTCGCGGGCTCACCAGCGCGTTCTTCCCAGCGGCGCGTTGCAGCCGCTGGAGCACTCGATCCACGCTCTCGCGAATCGCCGCCTGCTCCCCGCGCACGTCGCCCGAGGCATCCCCGCGACTCATCCGCCCAGCCACGTCCATCTGCCGGCGGGCAAGCGACGCCGTCTCGGCCAGCGCGTGATCCAGCGTGGCCAGGACTTCCTGACGCCACGCGTTTTGCAGCGCGTCCTGCTGCCCTTGCAGCGACGACCCGATGGGCTGGAGCGCTTGTTCGGCCCGCTGGCCGGCCTGCGCCGCCGACTGCCGCTGCCCCCGGCGCGCCCCGTCCGCCGCGCGGCGCATCTCCTGCGCCGCCTGCGCCGCCCGCCGCCCCGCCGCGGCCACGCTGTCTGTGGCCTCCCCCGCCCGCTCCATGGCGTGGTTCAATTGATCCAGCCGTGACGCCAGACTGTCCGTCTCGGTGGCC
>CAZVKD010000434.1:0-1915 GCA_964627675.1 uncultured Gemmatimonadaceae bacterium | reverse complement strand
GCCCGGCACCGTCCGGGTCAGCGTGGCGCCGGCCGGGACCAGCCCGAGCGACGGGCCCGGCGTGGCCGAGCTGGCGCGGCCGCGCGCGCCCTTCGCCCTGTACGAGCGGCGCGGGCCCGGCCAGCTCCTGTTCGACGTCGGCGTCGCCGCCGACATCGTGGCCACGCTCACGCAGGACAGCGTCGACCGGGCCGAGACCGGGACCTTCCCCGGGCGGGAGAACCGCATCTTCCCGCGGGAGATCGAGCTGGCGCTCTTCGGGCAGATCGACCCCTACGCGCGGGGCGAGGTGCGCCTGGAGGCGGCCGAGGAGTTCGAGGACGGGGCCCGCGAGCTGCACCTGGGTCTGGCCGAGGCGCACCCGACCCTGCTGACCCTGCCGGCCGGCCTGCAGGCCAGGCTCGGGCTCATGCGCGCGCGCTGGGGCTGCTCAACGAGCGCCACCAGCACGACCTGCCCCAGGTCGACCGGCCGAACGTGCTCGTGGCCTTCTTCGGGGAGGAGCAGCTCGTCGAGAGCGGCCTGGAGGCCACGCGGGTGGCGCCCCTGCCCATCTATCTGGAGCTTCTCGCCGGTATCTTCAACGGCGACAACGACGTCGCCTTCAAGAGCGTGGTCCGCGTGCGGGGCGGCGACCTGGAGAAGAACTACAACCGCCTCAGCGCCGCGCTGCAACGCAGCGAGAGCCGGGCGCAGGAGGTGCGCGACCGGATCGCCGCGGTGGAGAGTGTCGCGGAGGCGCTCTTCCGGGAGTGGAAGGCGGAACTCAAGCAGTACAGCAGCGCCGAACTGCGGGGGTCGAGCGAGACGCAGTTGAACGACACCCGCGCGCGCTATGCCACGCTGATCGCCGCGATGCAGCGGGCCGAGGCGCGGCTGGAGCCCGCCCTGCGGCCGCTGCGCGACCAGGTCCTGTTCCTCAAGCACAACCTCAACGCCAAGGCGATCGGCGGCCTCGTCTCGGAAGTGTCCTCCATCGAGGCCAAGGTGGACGCGCTGGTGCAGGACTTGCAGGCTTCGGTCAACGAAGCAGAACCCTTTCTCCGCAGCCTGGTCCCGGCGGGCTCCTGACCCGGCAGCTACTGCAGCATCCGGGTGATGCAGATCACCGCGACGGACCACAGCACGTCGGCGGGCACGTGTTGCTCGCAGCTCGAGTCGAACAGCAGATCGGACCGCGCCGAGAACTCCTCGTCGCCGCGCCACAGGATCAGCGTGACCGGCAGCCGCGGCAGCGGGAAGAGCACCGCGGAGGCGTCGCCGTGGGAGCCGCGTTGTCCGCCGAATTGCCCGGCCCGGGCGACAAACCCCTCCACGTCGGCCGCGTAGCGCGCCGCAAGGTCGCCGAGCGGCAACGTGTGGCTCCCCTCGAAGAACGTCGGCGTGACCTTGAATTCCGACGTCTTGACCAGCCGGCCGGTCAGCGGCACGTTGCGGGCTCCCGCCAGGTAGCGCAGGATCGCCAGGCGCGAGAAGTAGCCCATCTTCCGCAGCAGCCATTCGGTGGCGGCCCCGGCAGCCTCCATGCGCCGCGAGCCCGGCCAGACCCGCACCTCGCTTCCGAACGACGGCAGCACGAAGCACGCTTCCGCCGGCTCCCACGCGCAGGCGGCTCCCTCGCTGACCGCGGCGGGTTCCCGCCTCGCCAGCAACTCCCACCCTGCGGTCTCGGCGTCCATGGCGATCAATGCGCGTCGATGCCGTGCAGCATCAACAGCGAGTGGTGCAGCGTCGGCAGGATCCCCTCGAGGTAGTCCCGAACCGCGGTGACGCTGCCCGGCAGCGTATAGACCAGCGTGCGCCCCGCCGCGCCGGCGATCGCCCTGCTGAGCAGCGCGGACGGCAGCCGCTCGCCATGCCGCACGCGGATGAACTCCATCAGGCCCGGCAGGGGCTTGTCCAGCAGGGGCCCGAC
>CAZVKD010000433.1:0-1918 GCA_964627675.1 uncultured Gemmatimonadaceae bacterium | reverse complement strand
GTACGCCGTTCAGCACTTCGGGGCTGCCGCGGAATGGGCCGCCGTTGATGGCGCAGGCGCCCACGGCGATCACGAGCTTCGGTGCCGGCACCGCCTCGTAAGTCTTCCGCAGCGCCAGGTCCATGTTGCGACTGACCGCTCCGGTCACCACCACGCCATCGGCGTGCCGAGGGGACGCGACGAATTGGATGCCGAATCGGGCCATGTCGAACACGACGTTGGACAGCGCCACCAGTTCGGCCTCGCAGCCGTTGCAGCTCCCCGCGGACACCGAACGCAGGCGTAGCGAGCGGCCAAACAGTCGCCTCGACTGCTCCTCGAGCGCCTCGGCCAGGCGGGGTGGTTCGCCCGCGGTCAAGAGATCCTCCCGGCGCGAGGCGGCCAGACGGTAGTCCGTGGTGTAGCGGACCGCCCCGTGCTCGCAGGCATCGGCTTCCTCCGGGCTGAACAGGCACGCCCCGATGTCGAGCCGCGCACGGCCATCGGGACCGATCGTGAGGAACTCGGACGGGCATCGGCGGGCACAGGCCGCGCACGCGTCGCCGCCTCTGGAAGGATCGAGGGCCGGTCGGCCGCGAAACCGTTCTGGGAGGCCGGACGACGGGCCCGGAAGGCGTACGCTCCGGGTTCCCTGGGCGAGGCGCGCCTTTAGCAGGTCAAGCATGGGGCCGATGGGTGCTCACAAGTCGTGGCCTGCGTAGGACAGGTTGAAGCTCTTGTTGCAGAGCGGGAAATCGGAGATTTGGTTGCCCGCCATCGCCAGCGCCAGGGCCTGCCAGTTGCGAAACGACGGGTCCGTCACCTTGTACCGCCGGACGGCGCCGCGCTCGTCCGTCACAACCACGTGCGCGATCTCCCCCCGCCAACCCTCGACGAGCGCCACGGCCAACTCGCTCGGGGCCAGTGCGCCGCATGCCACCCTCACGGGGCCTCTGGGCAGGGCCCGGGATTGCTCCAGCACGAACTCCAGCGAGCGCTGAATCTCGACCCAGCGCACCAAGCTCCTGGCGAAGACGTCGCCGGCCCACGCGGTGGCCACCGGGACATGGACGAACCGGTAGATCCCCCACGGATGGTCCAGCCGCACGTCACGCGACACTTCGCAGGCGCGCGCCACCGGGCCGACGAACCCCCACTCGTCGCAGGATGTGCGCGGGAGCACACCCACCCCCTCCAGCCGGGCCTGAACCGACGGGTTCCCGAACAACAATCGGGCCACCGGCTCGATCTCCGCCCGCAGTTGCTCGACCCGCGCGCCGATCGCTTCGGCCGCCGCGGCGCCGATGTCGAACGCCACCCCGCCCGCCCGCAAGAGACCGCGTCCGAAGCGATTTCCCGAAATCTCCATCAGCAAATTGAGACATTCCCCGCGCATCCGACCGAAGTACGCGGCGGCCGGAGCGAAGGCCACGTCCCCCGCGATGGCGCCAAGGTCCCCGATGTGGTTGGCCAGGCGCTCCAACTCCAGGGCCAGTCCGCGGATCGCCTGCGCCCGGGGGGACTTGCGGCACCGCGCCAGGCTCTCCAGCGCGCCGCAATACGCATCCGCATGACCCACCACCGTGTCGCCGGCGATGGACTCGGCCACGAGGACCGCGCGCTCTCGCGCGTGCTGCTCTAGCAGGCGCTCCACGCCCCGGTGCTGATAGCCCAGCACGATGTCGAGCGCCAGCACCTCTTCGCCGTGCGCCTGGAACCGGAAATGTCCCGGCTCGATGATCCCGGCGTGCACGGGACCGACGGCCACCTCATGCGCGTCGTGGCCCTGGAATCGCTCTAACGGATAGATCTCCCGGTCCCGGGCCTCCGGCTGCCTACCAGCCGGGGCGTGATCCGGCGCGTGGCGCCGCACGGGGTGCAGCCAGGGGTGCCGGTCCGGAACCACGCCACACTGCTCGGCGATCTCGCATTCGAAGCG
>CAZVKD010000432.1:0-1927 GCA_964627675.1 uncultured Gemmatimonadaceae bacterium | reverse complement strand
CCCGCCTCTGGCGGGCCTACGGGGCCCGGTGGGCGCTGCGGCGCTCTGCTGCCGCCGCGAAATAGCCCGCCCCGCCCCTCCCCCTCTCCTGGGGGGGCGGGGCTCCACCGAGTGCCGGTCCTCGGGGACATGACCGGCAGGCCAGGGAGCCTCCACCTCCACGGTGGTCCTGGCTGGGCGGCCTCGGCTCGTCCGAGGTCGGCGAACGGAGGCGGCCGGCGGGAGCCGGCGAAGGAGAACCAATGATCGCCTATCGCGTCACCACGCACGACCTGCGCCCGCCCGTACAGGGCGGGCCACCCATCTGGGACGGCGCCACCCCCCACGATCTGCCGGTCGTGGAGGTGGACACCAGCGACCGCGATTGCGCGGCCGGCTGGAACGCCTGCGCTACCCCGGAGCAGGCGATCCGGATCGCAGGCGAGTGGCCCGACGGTCGACCGTCGCGCCTGTGGGTCTGCTCGTCGAGCGCCGAGCACCCGCCGCTGGTGCGCGGCGACAGGTTCCGCGCTGCCTCGTGGCGCGTCGAGCGCGAGGCCGCCGAGGCCGAGGCGTACGAGGCCCGGCTGCGGCTGTACGCGCCGATGGCGGGGGGTGATCTCCGCGTGGAGGAGATCGTCGCGGAGGTCGAGGCGTGGCGGGCGGCGCTCGCCCGGCCGCGCCGGGACGAGGCGGCCGTGGAAGCCGGCCTGCGCGCGGCGCTGGAAGCACGCGGACTCGGTGGGTGGACCCTGCGCCGCTACCCCGACGCCAGGACCACCTGGGCCGCCAGGGCCACCTGGGCCGCCTGGTACACCTGGGCCGTCTGGGACACCTGGGCCGTCTTGGACATCTGGGACATCTGGGACACCTGGGACACCTGGGACGCCTGGGATGCCAGGGACGCCTGGGACACCTGGGACGCCTGGGCCGCCCTCATCGTCCACGTCTCGGCGCGCCGTGGATGGGCGCCCAATCGCCCCGATCTGCTGACGGTCGGGCTGCGGGATGCCTACGCCTCTGGTCTCGCGGTCGCCGTGCCGACCGGGCCCCGCGAATTGGGGTGGGCGATGGAGGCGCCGTGACCCCCGAGCAGCTCGACTACCTGGAGGCGTGCGCCAGAAGGGCCACGGCCGGCCCGTGGGAGATCGTCCGGATGCGAGAGGGTACGTGCACGGAGTGCACCCGTGGCGTTCTGATGGGTGGATGGGAGACGGAGGATGGGATCGAGCAGCGTCATCACATCCTGGCGGACGGCGAGGCATTGCGCGACGGCGACCGTGACTTCATCGCCGCCGCGAACCCGGCGGTGGTGCTGGCGCTGGTGGACGAGATTCGCCGCCTGCGCGCGGGCCAGAACGCCGCCCAAGCCGAGCGTCAGCGTGTCGGGCGCGAGTTGGACGCGCTGGCGAAGGGGCTCCGGGGCATACCCGGTGCCGGCCTGTTGCCCTTCGCGCTCTCCGACATCGCGTCCCGGCTGATGGCGGGGCTACCCGTCGCGACCGCCGCGCCGTCATCGTCGAGATCACCTCGCGCGGGTTCCCCGCAGCTACCGATGCGAGGTGGCTGGAGGTCCACGGCGGGCCCTTGGCGGACGCCGAGCGCGAGGTTGCGCGGCTGGCTCGTGAGGTGACCTGGAACGAGCTGTGGAGCACCGTGAAGGACTGGAAGATTCATGGCTCGAAGGAGAGCGCAACAGCGCAGGACACTTTCCTCATCGGAGTCGCAGAATGAGAATTGCATTCGCCGGATCTTCCGGCACCGGAAAGTCCACCTTGGCCCGCTGGCTTGTTTCCTCCGATGGCCCCAAGACCACGCGGGGGCTGCCCATCTGCCCCGTCGGCGCGCGCTCCGTCGCCCGCGACATGGGCTTCGTCGGCCCTGACGGCGAGGGGCGGCCCTACGATGTGGACCGGGCTCCGTGGCACGCCTACGCCCACGCGCTCGG
>CAZVKD010000431.1:0-1930 GCA_964627675.1 uncultured Gemmatimonadaceae bacterium | reverse complement strand
GTGTACACGCAGAGCCACATTGACTACGTGATCGAGGCCAGTGCCGCCGTGTTCGAGTGCCGGCGGACGCTGGTCGGGCTCAGGATGACGAACGACCCGCCCGTGCTGCGGCACTTCACCGCGCGGTTCGAGGAGCTGGGCTAGCCCCGCGGCGTCTCTTCAGTCCGGTTTCATCAACGATTCAAACTCCGGGTCGGATTTTGACCGTGCGGTCGAATTCCCGATCAGCGGAGGTCCGGGACGTGCCTGCCACAGCCAGCAGCGCGCTGCCGTCGCCCCACGTGCGCGCCAAGCGGCGGCGGCGGCGACAGGAGATCCTCCGGGCCGCGCTCCAGGCCTTTCGGGACCAGGGCTATCACGCCACCACGCTGGACGACATTGCGGCTCGCCTGGGCGTCCGGAAGGCCGCGCTGTACCACTACTTCCCCGACAAGGAGTCCATTCTCTACGCCTGCCACCGCGAGTCCCTGCTCGAGGTGGCGCGTCTCATTGCGGAGGCCCGCCGGCGGTACGGGCCGGCGGCGGAGCGGCTGGCGCACGTGATCCGCGAGCACGTGCGCCTGATGACGGATACGCTCCAGGGCTCGCCGTTCGCGTTCGACGTCCGCGTGCTGTCCGCCGCGCGTCAACGTCGAGTCATCGCCGCGCGGGACACCTACGAGCGCCAGCTGCGCGGGATCATCGAAGAGGGCATTCGGTCGGGGGAGTTCGCGCCGCTGAGTCCCAAAATCGCGGTGTTCGCCATCCTCGGCGCCATCAACTGGATCGCGCGCTGGTATCGGCCCGATGGACCGGTGAGCGGCGCGGAACTGGGCCGGCAATTCGCCGAGCACCTCGTGGGAGGTTTGACATGTCGCAGGCCGCCATGACCCGGACGTTCGGCTCGAAGCCCGCCCGCGAGTTCCCGTTCGACGAGATCCTGTACGAGAAGGCGGACGGCGTGGCTCGGATCACGCTGAATCGCCCGCGCAACTACAACGCCTACTCGACGCACACGCTGGAAGAGCTGGCGAGCGCGTTCCGGGACGCGAGCTTCGACGACGGCGTGGGCGTCATCGTCTACACCGGCGCGGGCGATCGCGCGTTTTGTACCGGCGGAGACGTGAAGGAGTACGCCGCGAGCTACGTGGCCACGCCGCGCGACTACTGGAAATACATGGCCCTCTTTCGGGCCTACATCGAAAGCATTCTCAACGCCGGTAAGCCCGTCGTGGCGCGGCTCAACGGGATGGCCGTGGGCGGCGGGAACGAGAGCCAGCTGGCGTGCGATCTCACGGTGATGGCCCAGCACGCCTACATCAAGCAGGTGGGGACACACGTGGGCTCCGTTGCCTGCGGCGGCTCCACGCAGTGGCTGCCCATCGTGGTTGGCGACAAGCGCGCCCGGCAGATCCTGATGCTGAACGAGCCCATCCCGGCCGAGCAGGCGCTCGCCTGGGGGCTGGTGAACTGGGTCGTCCCGTCCGTGCGCCGGGGGGACGCCTGGGTCGAACACGCCAGTGCCGAGGAGATCCGGCTCGCCCAGCAACGCGCGGACGGGTACACCATTGACCTGTCGCGTCTGGACGCGCAGGTGGACGACGTGGTGAAGCGATTGCTGGCGTCGTTCCCGGAGTGCACGCGATACACGAAACAACAGGTGAGCTTCTGGAAAGACCTGGCCTGGCACTCCACGGTACGCCACGCGCAGGACTGGCTGGCGCTGCACTACGCGTGCTGGGAGCCGCTCGAGGGCATGCAGGCCTTCGTGGAGAAGCGCGCGCCGCGCTATGCCGTGCTGCGGCAGCGGGCGGCGGAGGGGCGATCGTCCGAGGCCCCCTGGGGTGCGCCGCTCAAATCGTGTACCGCGTGCGGCGCGGCCGGACTGCCAGCCGATCACGCCTTCTGCGGCGCATGCGGCCGGCCGCTCTCGTAACGGGCGGCGGCCGCG
>CAZVKD010000430.1:0-1933 GCA_964627675.1 uncultured Gemmatimonadaceae bacterium | reverse complement strand
CCGCCCCAGGGCACCGGCAAGGTCGCCGGATCGCTGGGGCGGTCGCTCATGCTGGCGCTGGGCGTGGGCGGGCTCATCGGCGTGGGTGCGGCATTCCTGGGAGAGCACCTGGCGGACCGCCTCGCTCGGGCTCCCCAAGAGATCGCCGCGTTGCGGCAGGCGAGTCGCTCGCTTGGTGCCTCGCGCCTGCTCGATCGGTTGAGGGGGCGTGGGCTGCCGAGCCACCCCGCCACGGAGCGCAAGGTCTGAGCGATTCCGCAGTGAGGGCGGAGGTTCCTCGGGTCTCCGTCCTGATCCCCTGCCGAAACGAGGGCCAGTACCTGGCTCAGTGCCTGGCATCCGTCGTCGCCAGCGATTTTCCCCATGACCGCATGGAGGTCCTGGTCATTGACGGCGATTCGACAGACCAGAGCCCGGTCATTGTCGATCAGGTTGCCCTCCGCCATCCCTTCGTACGTCGGCTGGCCAACCCGCGGCGCATCACGCCGGCCGGACTCAACATTGGCATTCGCGCGTGTGCGGGGGACATCATCATGCGCCTCGACGCGCACGCCGCGATCGCCCCCGACTACGTGTCACGCTGCGTGAATGCGCTCCGGACATCCGGTGCTGACAACGTGGGGGGAATCATGCGGACCCGCCCGCGGGGGGCAGGGCGCCTGGCGCGCGCCATCGGCGCCGTGACCAGCCATCGGTTCGGCGTCGGCGGGTCCTACTTCCGGGCCCATCCCTCCGCCCCGATGTGGGTAGATACGGTCTTCGGCGGATGCTATCCCCGGGCGGTGTTCGAGCGAGTGGGGTTGTTCAACGAGCGGCTGCTGCGCGGGCAGGACATGGAGTTCAACCAGCGCTTGCGTGGGGCCGGGGGCCGGATTCTGCTCGATCCCTCCATCGTCTGCGATTACTATGCGCGGTCGGCGCTGACGGAATTCGCACGCCACACGTGGACCAACGGGGTCTGGGCGATTGTTCCGTTCCTGCATTCTCCGGTGACGCCGGTGCGAGCACGACACCTCGTTCCGCTGGGGTTCGTGCTTACGCTCATCCTGGCCGCGGTGCTTGGTATCACGACGTCCGTCGGACCAGCGGCGTTCTTGGGGATCTTAGCAAGCTACGGCCTGGGGGCGCTCGTTGCCGCGGCCGATGTCGCAAGGCGCGAGCGAGACCTCATGCTCGCGCCGCCGGCTGTGGCGTGTTTCGCCGTGTTGCACCTGGCCTACGGGCTGGGAAGCCTCTGGGGCCTGGCCCGAGTGGCCTGGGAATGGGTCCGGGGCGCGCGACGGCCGGTGCCCGACGAAGCCTGGCCCCGACTCACCCCACGGCCGGCGGTGTCCCAGGCGCGCGTTTCCGGCCCGTGACGTAAAGCACTTTCACACCCGTCGCGGGCCCAGGCCCGATCGGCACACGAGGCGCCACAGAGCTGAATCCGTCGTAAAGTTCGGGCGGCACCTCCAGCAGCTTGCCGTACACCAGCCGCTTGAGGCGGGCGCGGCCCCGGAGAGTTCGCGGAACCAGGTGCAGGGCCTCGAGCAGCCAGCGCGCCAGCGTGATCGTCGCGCTCGCCGCTCGTCCAACCGCGCCGCGCCCGCGAGGCTCGACAGGGAAGGCGCCCTGCACGTCCACGTCCATGCCGAGAGCCTCCAATGCCGCGCGAAACTCTTCGGCGGAGTGATAGTGCGTGGAGTGAGGGCTCTTGATGAAATCCGGCCGCTCGGGGTTCGCGTTCGCGAAGAAGATCACGCCGTTCGGGGCCAGAACCCGACTGATGTCCCGGAAGGCCTGACGCATGTCCGGAACGTAGTAGGAGGCCTCGAAGCAGATGACGAGGTCGAACGCCCCTTCGCGGAAGGGCAAGCGCTCGGCCGAGAGGCGCAACAGGGGAAACCGGGAGCCGTAGTGCGCACGACCTCTTCGCAGCAGGGTCAGCGAGTAG
>CAZVKD010000429.1:0-1951 GCA_964627675.1 uncultured Gemmatimonadaceae bacterium | reverse complement strand
CTGCGCTGAAGGCGTTCCTGCGGCAGGACCCCAACATCATCATGGTGGGGGAGATCCGGGACATCGAGACCGGGGGCATCGCGATCAAAGCGGCCCTCACTGGCCACCTAGTGCTCTCCACGCTGCACACCAACGACGCGCCGTCCACGATCACCCGCATGGTGGACATGGGGATCGAGCCGTTCAACGTCGCCAGCGCCGTCAACCTCATCGTCGCCCAGCGGCTGGTTCGTCGGATCTGCAAGGACTGCAAACGGGAGCATGTCTATTCGCCCGAGGAGCTGGCGGTTCTCGGGATGCGGCCTGACGAGGTGAAGGGGATTACGTTCTTCAAGGGCGAAGGCTGCGACACCTGCAACGGGACGGGGTACAAGGGCCGGGCCGGCCTCTATGAGGTCATGGCGCTCTCGCCCGAGTTGCGGCGCATGATTCTGCGGGGCGCGTCCACCGCCGAGATGCAGGAGCAGGCGGTCAAGGAAGGGATGCTGACGCTGCGCATGGACGGGATCGAGAAGATCAAGAAGGGGATCACGACCCTGGAAGAAGTGGTCAAGGAAACCGCGGGGGGCTAACCCATGGAACAGACAGGCAGCAAGCCGGCGGCCGGTGCGGCCCCCGCGTCGAGCGCGCAGGGAGTCAACCTGCGCATGTTGCTCGAGGAGATGATCGAGCGGGACGCCTCGGACCTTCACATCACGGCCGGGGAGCGGCCTAAGATGCGGGTGGACGGCGACATCACGAACTCGCGCACCGAGTACGTGCTGACGCCCAAGGACACGCTCCAACTGGCCTACTCCGTGCTCACCGAGAACCAGAAGAAGAAGTTCGAGATGGAGGACGAGCTCGACTTCTCCTTCGGCATTCAGAACCTGGCGCGGTTCCGCGGCAACTGCTTCAAGCAGCGCGGCTGCGTCTCGATCGTGATCCGCCAGATCCCGTTTTCGGTGAAGACGTTCGATCAACTGGGGTTGCCGCCCATCATCGCCAAGCTGTCCGAGCGGCCGCGCGGGCTGGTGCTGGTCACGGGCCCCACGGGCTCGGGCAAGTCCACCACGCTCGCGGCGATGATTGACAAGATCAACAAGGAGATGAAAGGCCACATCCTCACCATCGAGGAGCCGATCGAGTTCATCCATCGGCACCAGAACTGCATCGTCAACCAGCGAGAGGTGGGGACGGACACCAAGAGTTTCGGCGCCGCCTTGAAGTACGCGCTGCGGCAGGACCCCGACGTGGTGCTGGTGGGCGAGATGCGGGACCTGGAGACCATTCAGGCGGCGCTGACCATCGCCGAGACCGGACACCTCGCCTTCGCCACGTTGCATACCAACTCCGCCGCAGAAACGATCAACCGCGTGATTGACGTGTTCCCCTCGCACCAGCAGTCGCAGGTCCGCGCGCAGCTCGCCTTCGTGCTGGAGGGGGTGATCACCCAGACCCTGCTGCAAAAGGCCAGCGGCAAAGGTCGCGTCATGGCGTGCGAGATCATGGTCTGCACGCCGGCCATCCGCGCGCTGATCCGAGACGACAAGGTGCACCAGATCTATTCGGCCATGCAGGCCGGCAAGAAGCACGGCATGCAGACGCTGGCCGACGATCTGTACCGGCTGTACATGGGGCGGGAGATCGCGCTGGAGGAGGCGCTCCGCGTGGCGCCGGACCAGAATGAATTCTTGCGCATGGTGGGCGAGCCCGTACCCGGCGAAGAAGGCGAATCGAAGAAGCCCGGCGCGCCGGGCGCCCGGCCCGCCGCCGGCGGCGTGCGACGCTAACCCCGGGGGAGCTGACCTATGCCCGTCTTCGAGTACACCGCCCGCACCCCGACCGGCCAGGAACAGACCGGGACGATTGATCTGCCGTCGCGGGGCGGGGGCGACGCGCCACTCCGGAAGAACCGGCGGGTGCTGGTGCGCATCCGCGAAGCCCACAAGAGCAAGCCCAAAGGCCGCGT
>CAZVKD010000428.1:0-1963 GCA_964627675.1 uncultured Gemmatimonadaceae bacterium | reverse complement strand
ACGGGCTGATTCCGGGATTCAACGCCGCGTCGCCTCTGCCCAGGTCGAGCGGCGCGCCGCTCCCGGTACCCGGGCCGAGCTGCGGCACGCCCACGTTGGCGAACCGGTCGCCGCCGAGCAGCGGGCCGCCGTGACAGCTGGCGCATTGCGCCCGCCCGAAGAACAGCAGCGCGCCCCGCTTCGCGTCCGGCGTGAGCGCGGCATCGTCCCGCGCGAGGTAGCGATCGAACGGGGAATCGGCCCGGGTGAATGCCGCCGTCAAGAACGCGGCGATCGCGGTCGCGGCGTGCTGGAACCCGAGCGACCCGGGGCCGAGGCCGAACGCGGTCCTGAACCGATCCGCGTATTCGGGAATGGCCAGCAGTCGCTCGATGATCGCATTCCACACGAGCCGCGGCTGGCTGTCCGGCAACTGCGCCAGCTCGTTGAGCCGTCCGAAGGCGTCGGTGTCGCCGGGCTCCCCTCGCATCTCACGGCGATTCAAAACGGGGAACATGGCCTGTGCCGCCAGAATGTCGGGAAGCGGCCCGGGCAGCGACTTCACGTCGGGCGGAGTATCGAACGGTCCGCCACCGTGGCCCGACAGCCGCCCATCCCAGAAGAGGTAGAACGGCCTCAGCCCCTGATTGAGCATGCTGGGCGCGCTGCGGGGCACGAACTGTCGGCCCGCACCCGGCCGTCGCGCGGGGCCCAGTCCCGTCCCGCCGGTACCAATCGGCAGCGACCGACCATCCGTGCCCGCCATGGACGGATGATGACACGTGGCACAGGCGATGTCGCGGTTACCCGATAGCTCCTTGTCGAAGAACAACGCCTGCCCCAATTCCACCAGCGCGCCGTTCTGGGCCGGCACCGGCCCGATCGGCACCACTCCCCACCGGGCGATCGCCTGCCGCAGCTCAGCGTCCATGCCGGGCTCGATCTCGGGGCCGGTCGGCACCCGCGGCCGGTCGCAACCAGCCAGTACACCCAGGGCGATGCCGCACAGCGCCGCCGCGAGGCGGCTCATCGCTCGCCTCGCATGACCGCCGGTCGTCCTAGCGGAAGCGACACGGACAGCTGATGCCCATAAACGTTGACGCTGGTGAGGTTCAGCGGCCCGCCCGGGACGGCCAGGATTGGGGCCTCCGCCTGGGCGGGCGATGCGTCCAGAATGACACAATCCCCGCAGGTGGGAACCACTCCCGGCCGACCCGTTCCCCTGGTCACGCGACCGTTGTAGCGGATCTCGAACTCGGGGAAGCGCAAGCTCATGCCCCACGTGGGCGTCCACTCCATCCATTGCTCCTCCAGGTTGCGCCCGGCGTCCTGGACGTGGTCCCACTGCGCCAGCCAGTAGTGGGTGACCTTGGCCGCGAGGCCGAGC
Source organism: uncultured Gemmatimonadaceae bacterium (assembly GCA_964627675.1). GTDB lineage: Bacteria > Gemmatimonadota > Gemmatimonadetes > Gemmatimonadales > GWC2-71-9 > JACQHC01. The sequence goes on along the minus strand of CAZVKD010000428.1, from coordinate 597 downwards.
TGCGCTCCGGCGGCTTTCCCGGCGCTCCCCAGCGCCGCTTCACGCCCCACGCCCATCCGGATCATGATGTTGGAGAACTCGAAGCGGTTCTCCACGGTCCTCCCGCCGGCGGGGATGACGTTGCCGAGGCGCGACGTCAGCGCCGCCGGCGCCTCGCCCCAGGTGTAGCTCCAGATGGGCTCGTACACCGCGTCGAACCCGAACCGCGATCCCGCGTGCGCGCGCGACAGCCCCAACCCAACGTTTGCGGCCCAGGAGTCACCGGGGTCCCATGGGATCGCGCGAATGCCGGCCTCGCGCACGTCGTAGTTGGGAAGCTCGGGATGAAACATGCGATTGACCGTCACCATCCCACCGATGCGCCAGCCCGCCTCTTCGAGATGCAACGGCCGCTCGTACGCCAGGTGGGCGCCCCAGACATCGGTGTGATCGAGGTTGCCCTGGAGCCGCTCGCGCTGCATGACCTGCTGCGTCCCCGGATCCCAGAACGCATCCAGGAACGTGACGTCGTGCCTCATGCGCAACCGGTTGTAGAGCAGCACGGCTTCGAGCGCCTGCTCACCGCGCCAACGCTGGAGCAGTCCCAATCGAACGTCG
>CAZVKD010000427.1:0-1977 GCA_964627675.1 uncultured Gemmatimonadaceae bacterium | reverse complement strand
GAGATGAGCGTGAGACCGGCGGCGCGCGGGATCTTCATCACCTGACGCAGCACGCCATCGATGCGGTAGCGAACCGCCACGCCGCCTTCTTCCGGCTCGATGTGAATGTCGCTGGCGCGCGAGACAATGCCCTCCGACAGGATCAGGTCCACCAACCGCACCACCGGCCGCTGCGACGCCTCGGCCGCCGTGATGGCGATCTCGTCCGGTTGCGGCTGTTCCTCCTGGAGTTGCGTGATCTCCGCGCTCGACCGCATGCCCTCCAGCAACGTGTCAATCACGTTCTCGGGCCGGTAGAACTCGTCAATCTTCTCCTGAATCTTGGCCGGGCTCGCCAGATGTACGCGCACTTCCCGCCCCGTCGCGAAGGCGAGGGTCTTTTCGCAATCGAGGTCGAACGGATTGGCCCCGGCGATCTCGAGGTAGGAATCGGTGATGCGGAGCGGCAAGACGTGATAGCGACGCGCCACCTGCTCCGTCACCAGTTCGCGGGCCTGGCGATCGCTCTGCGTGAGATCCGCCAGCTTGAGGCGGAACCGCGTGGCCAGCGCGCTCAAGATCTGCTCGTCGGTCGCCTTGCCCTGGGACACGACCGCCGCCCACAACGAGTCTCCGGGGTTCTCCGAGTTGCGAACGGCCTCCACCTGCTCGGCCCCGATCAACTCCTCGAGCGTGGCGCTCAGCCACTCATCGTTGAAGCGTGTGACGACCACCTCCCGGTATGCCGGGCAGGCCCCGCCCGGTCGCTGCAAGATAAGGCGGTCAAGAGCGGGGGGCCACCGAAAACGGCAGCGGAGTCGGAGCTGCGGGGCGAGGGGCAACGGCGCCCGCCGGCCGCCGCATCCGGCCTTCCAACCCGTTCCCTGGCCGCTCACCGCTTCACAATATCCCCCACAGATCCCGGTTCACGTCCAGCTGCACCCCCGCGCGGCCCGTGCGCAGCCCCGCCCCGAGTTCGGCTCGGAGCAGCCCGTGGATCGCTTCCACCGCGACCCCGGCGAACGGCGCCACGCCGGCCGTTCCGCTCCAGGGCGCGCCCGCCAGCGTACCGCCCACGTAGCCGGCAGTGACGAACGGCGCCACCACGACCCGCGAGCCCATGCGCCACTCCGCGCTGCCCGCCACCCCGTACCGCCCGCCGCATCGAGCGACCGGCTCGCATTGTACGGGCCCCCGGCCACCCCACAGGAGGGCGCGATGCCGGGGAAGGTCGGCCGAGCCCCAACCAGCCCACGCCGCCAGGGCGAGCGCGCCGCCCGCCGTGGGGACTCGGGCTCGGGCGCTGGCGCGCACCCGCACAAACCCGGTGCTGTCACCCACGCCCGCCTCCCACGACATGCCGGCCCCTACGCCCGCGGCCGCGCCGTCGGGACCGGCAGCCTGCTCCACGCTCAGACGACCGATGGCATGGCGGCCGGCACCCAACGGCGGGTTGCCGCGATAGCTGCCGAATACCGGCTGCGCGAGTGCGTCCAGGTCCCGCGTCCGCTCCAGAGATGCGCCCGCCGTCAGCGTGGCCCGCGAACCGAGGCGGCGACGCAGGTTGAGGCGCACTTCGTCGCGCAGCACGTAGTCCCCGTAGTCCAGACCCCACTCCTGGGCGAGCAAGGAATTCACCACGCCGCTGGCGAGCGGCTCGTCCCCTACGTCCGCGACCGTGCGCGCCGCTCCCACCATCCAGTCCCACGAACCGGCTCGCCGCGACAGCCGGACGCTCCCCTTCGCTCGTCGGTCCGCCGTACCGTAGGACAGGTAGCTTCGCACCTCGAGCGACCGATGCCAGAGGCGCAGCACCCAGCCCCCCCCGAACGCGATCCCTTCAACCCGGTTGACGCGCACCAGGTCCGATACCGACCGCGCGCCCGCCTGGGCGCTGGGCAGCGCCGACAGGGGCTGCGAGCCCACCAGGGCCTCGACCACGGCGTTGACCTCGTCGAGACCCACCACATCGGCCCCTGCCGCCCGGGCAACGGCGAC
>CAZVKD010000426.1:0-1995 GCA_964627675.1 uncultured Gemmatimonadaceae bacterium | reverse complement strand
GTCCCTCGGTGACGGCGAACCGCGCGCCGCCGCGCCAAATCGGCTGCGGATCGTCCAGGGAATTGCCCGCGGAGTCCCGGGACCCGGCCCGGAAGCCGGACTCGAACCATAGACTGTTCCCGGGCGAGGCCAGTGGCGACTTGGTGGTGATGGCAAGCACACCCTTGGCCGAGTTGGGGCCATAGAGGGCCGCCCCGGGCCCCAGCACGAACTCTACCTGCTCCACGTCTTCCGGCGTGGTCGAGAAGAAGGCGGGAATGTTCACCCTGAGCGACGGCACCGACGCGAACCGGTTGTCAATCAGCATCAGGGTGGCACCCGAGAAGATGTTATTGAACCCGCGCCCCACGATGTTCGATTGGACGAGACCGCCCTGCGACACGTCCACGCCCGGCAGGTACTTGACCTGATCTGCCACGGTGAGGCTGGGGCGCTCCCGCACCTCCACGTCCTGAATCACGTGCACGGACGCCGGCGCGTCCAACTGCTTTTCCGGCTGCCGCCCCACGGTAACGACGATGGCGTCGAGCTGGATCACGCTCTCGCTGAGCTGCAGGTCAACGTTGGCCGTGCCGCCCGGCGCTACCACGACGTTGGCCACCCGGCCGAACTGATATCCCACGCGCCGAACCTCGACGACGTAGTTGCCCGGACTGAGCCCCGTGATGCGGAAGCGGCCATCGTCACCGGTCGTCGCCCGGGTAATGGCCTGCCCGCCGACCAGGACGGCAACGTCCACGCCGGCGAGCGGCTGGCCGCTGACCCGCCCGGTGATCGTCCCGGTGATCGAGCCCTGCTGGGCCAGGAGGCGGCCAGGCAACAGCGACACGAGAACGCCGCACAGGAGAGTCCACTTGGCGCTGCGCATAGGTGTGAGCCTTCCGTTCTCTGAGGTCATGGTCAGGTGCGTCTCAGGGGTTCTTTACTGCCGCCGCTAATAGGAAGCGTCGGGCCCGGGTTGTCAACGGCAGGAAGACGGGTCGCTGAGGGACCGTACGCCGGCCGGCTCGCATAGATGACCTTGCACGTCTGCATTGGTAGCACCGTGGGCCCAGGCCGCCGCCCACCGCCCGCCGGTGGCGTTACTTGAGGCGTTGCAGCCGCTGCATGATCCGCTGATCGGCCGGGAACAGCCGAGCCAGTTCCGCCAGGGCCGCGCGAGCGGAGTCCGGGTGGCCGGCGGCCAGGTAGGCGTCGGCCAGGAGCAGGGCGTGGCGCAGGCGGACGCGCGGCGTATCCAGGGGTACCGGAATGGCGGCCAGGCGCTCGAGGGCCCGACGTCCGTCCTTCCGGTCCAGTATCAGCGACTCGACGGCCAGGAACTGCACGTCCCGGTTCTCGGGGAACCGGCGCTCCATTTCCTCGATCAGGCGGGCCGACTCCTCCAGCCGCTGCTCTCGGCGATCGAGTTGGGCCTGATGGTACAGACCCGCAAGCAGAAGCCGGGACACGTCGGTCGGGTCGCCGGACCGAAGGCCCACGCCACCGGCATAGCTGTACACCAGCTCACCGCCGTGCGCCCCGGTCTCGTACACCGCCCAAAGCCCGGCGAGACCGGCGAGCGCCGAGGCCGTTGTCAGCCAGCGCCGCCCGGGCCGCGCTCCCATGCCGAGGGCGCCAAGCTCCAATGCGGCGACCACCAGAAACAGGTTGCGGGTGCGCTCGCCCCACTCCTCGTGGTCCACCACGGCGTCCCGCGCCCCCGGCACCCGCTCGGCCGGACCATGCGCGTCCGTTCCGGACTTCACCGCCACCACCGAGAGCAGCGCGCCGGTCACGATGAGGAGTCGGGCCGCGGGATCGAAGAACTCCTGTTTCCAGCGCAGCAACCACGCCAGGCGGAGGACCACGCCGGCGGCGAGGAACGCAATGACGAAGTGCACGACTTGCGGATGAAAGGCAGCGAGGCTGGGCATCCAACGCGACTCAGTGTGATGGGGCGCGGAAGATAACGCCAAGCACCGCGTTCCTTAACCCGTCGCCCATTCACGCTAG
>CAZVKD010000425.1:0-2013 GCA_964627675.1 uncultured Gemmatimonadaceae bacterium | reverse complement strand
TGACCGCTGGCCCGTGATGTACTGCTGCGTCTGTGGGTTCCAGCGGTCCGGCGAGTTCTGGCTGATGCCGGATGAGAAACTGAGCGTCGGCAGGTAGCTGCCGATCGCCTGGCGCTTGCCCGCGTAGGCCACGTCCAGATCGCCCTGTGCCTGCACCACCGCCGGCTGGGCTCGCAGCGCAAGGGCCACGGCTTCCTCCAGCGTTACCGCGCGGCCCTGCGCCCGCGCCGCCCCAACGCTCGCCGCCGTCAGCAGCACGGCACCCCTGATGGCGCGTGCGCCGCGGGGTCTATGCTTCAAGAACTCGATGCCTGATTCCACGCTGCGCTCCATGAGTTGCCCGTGGGTCCGGACGATGCTCTTCCGTCTTAGACGGCCGCTGGCCGACGGCGTTAGATCCTCCCGGACGCGGCCGGGGTTCAGCGCGGCGAACGCTCCCGCTCGCGCGCCGCGTGCAACGAGTCGTGTCGCGCATTGATGCGCTGGAACGCCTCGCGCTGCCGGTCGTCGAGCAGCGGCAGGATTTCGCCGCGGATCCTGAGCCGCAGGGTATCCACCTGCCGGTCGGCCTGGCGCCAGATCTCGCGGATCGCCTGCTGATTTCGGACCATGATGCTCTCGACGCTGTCCCGCTGCTCGGGTGAGAGCTGCAGATCGCGCTCCAGCCGTTCCGCATAGGTGATCCGTCGTCCGCGATCGCGGTCGCGCTCATCATCCCGATGGGCCAGCGCCGCCTGAGCCGCCCCGCCAACGGCCACGCCCGCCGCGAACGCCGCGGCCAGCAGGCCCGCGGCCCACACCTTCGACCGATTCAGCACCGCGTCACTCCGGGTCCGGGACTTCCCACATCACGCGATCCAGCTCCACCTCCGTGGCTCCGGCGACCACGATGGCGGGCGCGAGATCCTCGCCGGCCCGGCGCAACGTCTCTTCGATGGTGACGTCGCGCTCCGGTCCAAGAGATGCGAGAGTCAGCCAAAGGGTCGCACCCCCGGCGAGTGCCAGCGCTGCGGCCACCCCCGGTCTGGCCCAGGTACCCAGCACTTCCCACCATCCGGCGAGCGACATCTGCCCCTGCACGGCGGCGACCGCCGCCTCGACTCGCCTGGCGAACGCCAGATCGTCGGGCGACGACAATAACGCCCGCAGTGCGTCACCGATCTCCGGGTCCTGCCGGTGATCGAACGGGGATGTCATCTTGCCTCACCCTGCTCAGGTTCTCCATGCCGCCAGCGCCGCTCGGAGCGCGCGGCGGGCATGGAACACGTGCGATCTCACGGTGCCTTCGGGGATGCCGAGGATTTCAGCGATCTCGCCGTGAGAATAGCCTTCCACGTCGAACAACACCACGGCCACCCGTTGCCGCTCCGGCAAGGTGGCCAGCGCGGCGCGCAACGCGTCCAACAAAGCCGACCGATCCGCCAGGCGATCCGGGCCCGCCTCACGCGCCGCCACGTCCAGCGTGATGGCTTCGGTGGTCCGGACTCGCTCGCGCCGCAGGCGATCCAGCGCCGCGTTCGACACAATGCGGAGCAGCCAGGGCCCAAATGGCCGCGTGGCGTCGTATCGGCCCACGTTGCGAAGCGCCGACAGGAACGCATCCTGCACCGCGTCGTCGGCATCCTGAGCGTCCCGCAGCACCGCTCGCGCCACCCGACGCGCCTGGCCGGCATACCGCCGTACCAGCTCGCCGAATGCCTCGCGATTGCCGGCCTGCGCCAGCACGGCGAGCTCGGCGTCCGTCATACGTACTTACGCGCCGCGGGTGGGGAGTGTTGAACGCGGCTCGTCGCCGTAGCGCCGTCGAGCAAAGAACTGCCCGGCGGCGTTCAGGGCTACCCAAAAACTTGCCAGTGCCACGAAATACCCCATCACGCGCGGGGCCAGCACGAAGAGCGCGCCGAGTCCGAGCGACGCGAAGAGGGCCGCGCCCGCGATCGAGCGCCGTGCCCCGTCGGCGACGTGGCGCAGCGTGACCGCCGCGCGTTGCGAGACTTCGGTCCGGGAGGGCGC
>CAZVKD010000424.1:1042-2015 GCA_964627675.1 uncultured Gemmatimonadaceae bacterium | reverse complement strand
CTCCGGCGTGACGAACAGCGCGCGGGCGCCCGCGGCCGCCGCGTCGCGGACGGCGCGGGAAAGCTCTCCGACGCCGCGCACCTCGAGCGAATGCAATCGGAGGCCGAGGCGCGCCGCCGGCTGCTGGAGTTCCTTCCAGGTAAGCGGCGAGGTCGTACCGCCCGGTTCCATAGGACCGCCACGTGCGAGAGCGTCGGTACGATTTCCCTGAGCATCTCCAGGCGCTTTCCCACCAGCTCCTGCGCCATCTGGGAGAGGCCGGTGATGTTGCCGCCGGGACGCGCGAGAGTGTCGACGAACGCCCCCGCCGCCGCCGCGACGACGATCGGGATCGTGGTGGTCGCGCGCGCGGCTTCCCGCCCATCGGTGCCGGTCGCCGTCACCAGCACATCGACCTTGAGCCGGATCAGCTCGGCGGCCAGTTGGGGCAGGCGTCGATTGTTGCCGTTCGCGTAGCGGTACTCGATCGTGATGTTCTGACCCTCGATCCACCCGAGCTCGCGCAGACCTTTGCGGAACGCCTCGTGCCACCGTGCCGCCACGGACGCCGAGAATGGCGAGAGAACTCCGATCCGCGCCACCGGCTGAGCGGCACCAGCCCGCGGCAGGGCGAGGGCCACCAGCGACGCGACTACAAATCGACGCCGGGGCATCACCGGTGAGATGCGCCCGACCATTGTCGGTGATGTAGTCTTCCGCCCTGCGGTACCATTACCCGCAGTGGCCTACAACGGCGTGAACGGGTTCCGGCTCTTTGGAAGCCATTGTTCGGCATTCAGCATTCACCGCCTTTGTTGAAACGGGCCGGCCAACGCGCAGGCTGAGCGGCCGGCGTCGAGCCGGGCCGCTCCAGCCTGTTGTTCGACCGCCGGACAGATTCAGCGGCGCCCAAGAAGCTCCTCCACGGTCAAGCCGATAATCGCGCGCGATCTTTCGGAGCAGCGTGGGCGAAATGTCCCGGCTGCCATGAAAG
>CAZVKD010000424.1:0-1032 GCA_964627675.1 uncultured Gemmatimonadaceae bacterium | reverse complement strand
GGGATCCACGCTGACGGACTTCGACGAAGCCAAGTCGTTCAAGCAGCGCCGCAACCTCGCGGGGCTTGAGAACTGGCAGCGACCCCGCCACTATGCGACCTGGATCGTCTGAACACCGACGAACTCGGATTCGAGCTTCGGCTCGCCGTCCTCCAGAAGCATGCCTAAGACCTCTTGGAGATTGCGCCTCAGCTCGTCTAAGGTCTCCCCTTGGCTGTGCGCGCCGGGCCAGCCCGGTACGTACCCAACGTACAGGTTGGTGTCCGGGTCGCGCTCAATCACTATGTTGAAGGTCCGCATCGCGGTTCTCCTCCCTCGCTGATCCTATCAAGCGAACGCTTCAACGTCTGTCGGGCGAACTAGAACTATCCAACCAAATAGGCCGGTCTGCGTAACACGGCAAAGGCTGCGAGTCGCTGCAGCATACCCGGATCGATCAGGGCCAGGTGAGCGGCCTGCTCGTTCTGTTGCGCCGGGCAGTTGCGGGGCGGCGGACGTCGTGTCGTGGGGGCGGATACGCTGCGGAGCGTCGCAGCGTATCTGGCTGCATAGACGTGGGGAGGCCGCGAGGTCGGAAGGGGAGCGAAGCGGCCCACGAGGCGCGGGCGATGCGGGCGGCGGCTGTGGCCTCGACGGGCCAGGACGCAGTCCGGGCCACCTGACCCGGTGGGCCGGCCGGTCGCAGGCATGGGCGGTCGCTCAGGAGGCCGCGGGCCGGGCGAGCGCGTGATGCGTTCTGCATCACCGGTTGGGGGGATCGTAGGCCGCAGGGAACGGGACGGTCAAGAGGGAGTTGCAGCACGAGGCTGAGCCGGTCGACGAGGGAACGCTGCGGCGTCGCGATGCCGGGATGACACGGGCACCCCCCAGACATATCGCGTGAGGCGGCCCCTCACCCTGCCCCCTGGGGGGGAGGGAGATGTGGGGTCAGCTCGGCGGCTGATCCTCGCGGCGGGCGGTGGCGACGAAGACCGCGGTGATGCCCGCGGCGAGGGCGACCACCGCGCCAAGGAAGATGGCGAAGTTGTGCAG
>CAZVKD010000423.1:0-2018 GCA_964627675.1 uncultured Gemmatimonadaceae bacterium | reverse complement strand
CCAGGCGTTGCCCGGCAACATCTGCACGCCGGGCTACCTCGCCCTGATCGCGCGCCAACTGGGCAAGGCCTACGGGTTCCGCGTCAACGTGCTGAACCGGGAACAAATCCAGGCCGAGGGCATGGGCGGCCTGAGTGCCGTCTCGCGGGGTGCGGAGAAGGAACCTCGGTTCATTACCCTGGAATACCGCGGCGCGGGTCGCGCGCCGCCCATCTGCTTCGTGGGCAAGGGCGTCACGTTCGACTCCGGAGGGATCTCCATCAAACCGGCGCAGAATATGGAGGACATGAAGTACGATATGTCCGGCGCGGCCGCGGTCCTGGGCCTGTTCGAGGTGCTGGGGCAACTGAAACCGCCCATCAACGTCGTCGGCGCGATCCCGTCCACCGAGAATCTCCCGTCCGGCACCGCCCTCAAGCCGGGTGACGTGATCCGCAGCCATTTCGGCAAGACCATCGAAATCGTGAACACCGACGCCGAAGGCCGCCTGATTCTGGCGGATGCGCTGTCCTATGTGCGACGGTTCAAACCGGCGTGCGTGATTGACGCCGCCACGCTGACCGGCGCGATCACGGTGGCCCTGGGCGGGGCGGCCGCCGGCCTCATGGGCAATGACGACAATCTGATCGCCGAAGTCATCCGGGCCGGCGAACTCGCCGGCGAGCGCTGCTGGCACTTGCCGCTATGGGATGAGTATCGCGAGCTCAACAAGTCGGAGATCGCTGACGTCAAGAACAGCGGAGGACGCCAGGCCGGGAGCATCAGCGCAGGGTGGTTCCTGCGGGAGTTCGTTGACGGATACCCGTGGGCCCATCTCGATATCGCCGGCACGGCCTACACCGATTCGGACCAGCCCTGGCAGGCCAAAGGGCCCGTGGGACTCGGGGTGCGCCTGTTCTCCGAATTCATCTTGGGTCGCGTGCGCGGCTAGCGCGCGTGCCACCGAACGGCGCGGGGGGCCTGCTCCGCAGCCTGATCGCCGCTTCGTTCCTCGTCACGCTGCCAGCGCTTGCCCAGGAACCGCCGGCTCGCGATACAGCCGCCACGCCGGCCGGGCCCACGCGCGTTCCCACCTTCCCGACCAACAGCCCCACGGGCCCGCTGCCCCCCGGCGACCGGTACGTCTTCACCCGGGACTCCATCCTCTGGTCGAGCAGCCAATCGCTGGCGGACCTCCTCGGTCGCATCCCCGGCGTGTACCTCGCCAAGGGCGGCTTTCTGGGCTTGCCCGAATACCTGAGTTACGCGGGGCGAGGCGCGGCCGCCGTCGAGGTCTACTGGGACGGGCTCCCCCTCGCGCCGCTCGGCGGGGACACGGTCCATCTCGACCTCGGCACGTTCCCGCTCACCTACCTCGAGCGGGTGGACGTGCAGGTTCTCCCCGCGACCCTCCGCGTCTTCCTCACTTCGGAGCGCCATGAATCCCCAGAGCCGCGCTCCCTCATCCGCGTCATGAGCGGCAGCTTCAAGACCGCCGCCTACACCGCGCTCTTCCAGCAACGCTGGCCGTCCGGGTTGGGCGCCAACCTCGCGGCGCATTTCGGCGGCACCGACGGAGCGAGCGGAGAGAACCGCAGCGATCAGGCGTTCGACGCCTGGGTCCGCTTGGAATGGCTCCCGCGGGCCACGCTCGGCGCCTCCTATCAGATCCGGCGGCAGAACTACGACCGCGATGCAGTCCTCACGGGCCGAACCCCGGTGGCCGTCTCGCCGCGCATCCCGGCGCGCCACGGGACCCGGTCGGATTACCTGCTCGATGTCTTCGCGGCCACCAGGCCCGACGGCCTCGGCTGGCGTCTCCAGGCCGGCCTTGGCAGCAGCGCCTGGACCAGTGATTCCCTACTTGCCGACCAGCAATTGCACCAGGCGTCCCTGGTACTGGGCTACCGCGCTTCCGCGCTGGCGGCGGAGGTCCGCGGCCGCGTGGCCGACGCCCGAACCACCAGCGCCCTGGAAGGCCGAGTGGCGTGGACCCCCCTGCCGGGCATCGTGCTCTCAGCCGACGGACGACACCGGCG
>CAZVKD010000422.1:0-2024 GCA_964627675.1 uncultured Gemmatimonadaceae bacterium | reverse complement strand
CTCCTCCACCCGGCCCCAGCGGCGGAGCGGGTCAGTCTGGGCGCCACTCCGGCCTACGAGGAGGACGCCTACCACGCCGCCCGCGACAGAGTCATCGCCGAGTTCGAGCTGCGTTACCTGACGGCCCTGGTCCACCGGGCTGCGGGCAACATGTCCAAGGCGGCGAGGCTGGCCGGCGTGGACCGGACCACGCTCTACCGGCTCATGGAGAAGCACGGCTTGCAAAGGGAAACGATCATGGTGGAAGGTGATAGGCCTTAGGCGAGGAGGGACGAAGAGAGCCGAGGAGGGGCGAGTAGGGTAACGATTCGGTATCCCAACTCGCCCTTTTCGTCTTTCCGCGACCCGCACCCTTGCAGAGCGACGTTTCGGTCTGCAAGTATTGTGGTCCGCTAAGGGACCCGGTTTCGTGAAACCACCGCCCGCAGGTACTCGGAGGCACCGGATGTCGGAGGCTCCATTGCCGAAGGCGCCAGCCTCGCGGCCCGACGCCGAGCCGATTGCGAGCATCCCCTGCCCGGTGCTGCGCGCCGCGGCGGCGGCGGTGGCGGCCGATCTCCCGGCGGATCTGGAGCATTCGTTTGGCGGCGCCGGCGAAGTCGTGGAGTTGCTCGCCGATCTGGCGCGACACGTGGCTGCGCGGCGAAGCGGATTGCGAGCCCTCCCGCCCGGGAAGCTCTGCACCGTGGTGGGAAGGCGGCTGCTCGAGTTGCTGCGGGCGCAGGTGGTGCGTGGTTGGGCCGACCCCCGCAACGGTCCGCCAGAGGCCGACGTCATGCTCGAGTTCGTGCACACCTTCGAGCAGGTGCGCGGCGCGATCGAGCCGGACTGGGACACCTACTTCACCCAGCGCCTCTCTGGCCCGGACGGGCTCGAGATGGTGGTGGAGGTGGTGCACGACCTCCGCTCGCCGCTCACCTCGATTCTGTTCCTGGCCGAGACCATCCAGCGGGGGCACTCGGGTCCGGTGAACGACCTCCAGCACCGGCAGCTGGGGTTGATCTACAGCGCGGCCCTGGGGCTTTCCACCATGGTGAGCAACGTGCTCGAGCTGGCCCGCGGCGGTTCGCGTCTCACCGATGACAGCCCGACCCCCTTTTCCATCACGGACGTATTCGAGTCGGTGCACGACATCGTGCGCCCCATGGCCGAAGAAAAAGGCCTCCAGGTTCGACTGCTTCCGCCGGCGAGCGACCACCGGCTGGGCCACGCGCAGGCGCTCTCCAGGGTGCTGCTCAACCTGACCACGAATGCCATCAAGTTCACCGAAGAGGGCGTGGTGGAACTCGTGGCCCGTGCCACCAGCCTCACGCGGGTGGAGTTCTCGGTGCGAGACACCGGTCGTGGAATACACGAAGCGGCGCTCAAGACGCTGTACCTGCCGTTCCGCCGCATCCCGGCACACGAACGGTACGCCTTCTCCGGCACCGGGCTCGGGTTGGCGCTGTCCCGCAAGCTGGTGGAGGTCATGGGATCGCGGCTGGAGGTGGAAACGCGACCGAACTGGGGCACTCGCTTCTTCTTCGAGCTGGACCTCCCCCTGGCGCAGACGCTCTGACGCCCCAGGACTATCTCTTCGTGTAGGGATGCATCAACACCCGCCGTCGGGCTGCTACGACCAGACCTCGAAATCGCTTTAAGTGGCAGGGTTAATTACCAGTCTGACAACGTATTACGCTATCAGCGGTGAGTTCAGCATCCCGCGCATAGGCCTTGCACTGCGGCCTGCCAGATAGCGTGGCGATCACACCTTCACAGAGACGGGTTCGCGGAATCCAGCGGTGACATCGGTCGAACTGACAACGCTAGCCCGCCCCAGACGCCTTGCAGTGCGCCGGCGCCCTGCGTCTGGGGCCGAGTCGGAGCCGCGGGACGAGGGAGCGCGCCGGGCGCTGAACGTGGCGGTGGCCCTGACCGGCATCGTGCTCACCGCCCCGCTGATGGCTTTGATCGCGCTCGTGGTTCGGCTCACTTCCGCGGGGCCCGAGATCTACCGGCAGCAGCGGGTCGGGGTGGACCCGCGC
>CAZVKD010000421.1:0-2032 GCA_964627675.1 uncultured Gemmatimonadaceae bacterium | reverse complement strand
TGGTACGCCAGGTCGCTCTCCCGCTGGATCCGGCAGCACGTGATCCGGGCACCTTCATGCGCCACCAGCTCGGTCACGGCGCAGGTGAGATAGGCCCGGTCCGACACCGACGCGTACGTCTCGACCACGGTCACCCGGGCTCCCCGTTCGGCGATCACCAGCACCCGGGGGTAGCTGACCGACGGTCCCTCCCCCGGCGCGGCGAGAAACAGGCACTGGACCGGCGCCTCGACCTCGACGCCGGCGGGCACGTAGAGGAACGCCCCGTCGTCGAGAAAGGCCGTCGCGAGGGCCGTGAACGGATTGCCCTCGACCCGCGCGTATGCGCCGAGGTGGTGTTCGATCGCGGCCCCGGGTGCGCCGTTGCGTCGGATGGCGTCGGCGAGACTGCCGAATCGGACACCGGGAGGCAGGCCGCCCGGCGATGACAGGCCGGGGGCGAATCGCCCGTTCACGAAGACGGCATGCGCCGCGCCGGGCCCCGGGGGGAGCATGAGGCCGAGATGATCGCGGCCGATCTGGGGCTTGCTGCTCTGGTGCTCGCGCGAGAATCGCAGAGCGGCCACGGGTGCCACGTTGGTGAAGCGCCACTCCTCCTGGCGGGTCGAGGGGAACCCGACTTCCTCGAACCGCGAAATCGCCCTTTGCCGGAGTCGCGCGAGCCACGCCGGCCCCGCACCGCCTGCGGCCATGGCACTCCGGCGATACTCGTCGAGCAGCCTCTGCCGTCCATCAGCGGTGACGACAGCGCCGGCGGTCACGCGACGGTGGCCTCCGGCCTGATCCAGTCGTATCCCCGGGCTTCGAGTTCGAGCGCCAGCTCCTTGCCGCCCGACCGTGCGATTATTCCATCCACAAGCACGTGGACCACGTCGGGGACGATGTAGTTCAGGAGGCGCTGATAGTGCGTCACGACGACGGTGGCGCGATCGGGGGCCCGGAGTCGGTTCACGGCGCCCGCGACGGTCTTCAAGGCATCTATGTCGAGCCCCGAATCGGTCTCGTCCAGGACCGCCAGCCTGGGCTCCAGCACGGCCATCTGGAGGATCTCGTTCCTCTTCTTCTCGCCGCCCGAGAAGCCATCGTTGACCGGGCGATTGAGGAAACTGTCGTCCCACCCGATGGCCTTGAGCTTTTCATGCAGCAGGTCGAGGAAGTCGAGCGGATCGAGCTCGGCGAGTCCCTGGCTCTTCCGAACGGCATTCACGGCGGCGCGCAGGAAATACGCGTTGGTAATGCCGCGAATGGCCACCGGGTACTGAAACGCCAGAAACAGCCCGGCCTGCGCGCGCTCTTCCGGATCCATGTCCAGCAGGTCCCGCCCCGCAAACGTGACGGTCCCCTCGGTGACGGCGTACGCGGGGTGACCCGCGAGCACCTGCGCGAGGGTGCTCTTTCCGGAGCCGTTGGGGCCCATGATCGCGTGCACCTCGCCGGCGTTCACCGCGAGATCCACGCCCTTGAGAATCTCGCGGCCGTCGGCGGTGACGTGAAGATTGGTTATCTGGAGCATCGGGATCCTGGTCTCAAGAGGTCGTTGCATGGGCCGCTTCTATCCAACGCTGCCTTCCAGACTGATGCTCAGCAGCTTCTGCGCCTCCACGGCGAACTCCATCGGCAGCTCCCGGAACACGTCCTTGCAGAATCCTGCCACGATCATGGAGACCGCGTCTTCCGCCTTCAGGCCGCGCTGGCGGAGATAGAAGATCTGATCTTCACCGATCTTGGAGGTTGACGCCTCGTGCTCCATGATGGCGGTGCTGTTCCGCACGTCAATGTAAGGGAAGGTGTGGGCACCGCACTTGTCGCCGATCAACATCGAGTCGCACTGCGAATAGTTTCTGGCTGCGTCGGCGCCTTTCATGATCTTGACGAGACCGCGGTAGGTGTTCTGTCCCCGGTCGGCCGAGATCCCCTTGGAGACGATGGTGCTTTTCGTGTTCCTCCCGAGGTGGATCATCTTGGTGCCCGTGTCGGCCTGCTGCCGGCGACTGGTGACGGCCACCGAGTAGAACTCGCCCACGGACTCGTC
>CAZVKD010000420.1:0-2065 GCA_964627675.1 uncultured Gemmatimonadaceae bacterium | reverse complement strand
TGATTTGGGTAAGCGGCGCGACACCGCGGTCGCCGGGGCGCGCGCTCTGGTGACCGTCGCCCTGAACGCCGGTGTGGCCGGCCCCGCTGCCGGCGCGCGCGTCGAGCTGCCGTTCGCGGTGCGGCTGGATCGTCTGATCGTGCGCGGCGTCATCGACCGCCTCGACACGGGCGCGGAGTCGGTGGTCACCGACTACAAGGTGGGCGAACGCAGCGACGACCACGCCTTCCAGGTGCGCGCGTACGTGTGGGCGGCCCGTCGGGCGGGCGTTCCGGAGCCGGTGCGGGGGCGTGTGGTTTATCTGCGCGAGGCCGGCGTGGAGGTCGCGGATGTTACCATGAATTCAGGGATGGATGAGATCGCGCACGCGCTCGACGCGGCCGTCGTCGCCGGCGCGTTCCCGGCGACACCCGGGACCGTGTGTGCGACCTGTGCGCACCGGGCGGTGTGCGCGTTCGCGACGTAACGTCTGGAGGGAATCCCATGACTCGAACAGAACCACCGAGACCCGGCCGCAACGACCCGTGCTACTGCGGGAGCGGCCGCAAGTACAAGTACTGTCACCTTTCCATCGACCAGCAGGCCTCCGTCAGTCCGGCGCAGCGGCTCCACGACCTTGATGGACGCATGACCGCCGATCTATGCGCGTATGCGAGAAATCGGTTCGGTGCCGCGTGGCGGCACTTCGAGGACGATTTCGTCGACGCAGAGGCGTCCGCCCAGCTCTCCCTGGCGTGGGCCGTCTTTCATTTCCGGATCGACGGTGTCACGGCCGTGGATCGCTATCTCGAGGAGAAGGGGCGCTACCTCTCCGGCGAAGAGCGGGCGTGGCTCGACGCGCAGAAGGCGGCGTGGGTTTCGGTGTGGGAGGTGCTCGCTGTCGAGCCGGGCAAGAGTGTGACGCTTCGCGACCTTCTCTCCGGTGAGGAGCGCCGCGCGAGCGAGGCGAGCGCCTCGCACACGCTCGTGGAGCGCGACGCGATGCTCGCACGCGTGGTGGACCACGGCGGTCTGTCGTTACTCTGCGGCGCGCACCCGCAGCCGCTTCCGCCCCCGTCGGCGGCCGACGTCGTGCAACGCGTGCGCAAGGTCCTTCACGCGCGCGGTCCGGTGGCCCCGGGGCGTCTTCGCGACGAGGTCTCCGGGCGCGCTCTCATCCGGTGCTGGGAGGAGGCGATCGAGCTGCTGGAGGCGCGCCCGCGCGTTCCGCAGGAGCTGCGAAACACCGACGGTGATCCGTTCCTGCTCACAACCGACCACTTTGACATCGTGCCGGGGGCGGCTCCCGCCGTCGCGGCGACACTCGCGACGCTTCCCGGCGCGGAAGCGCCGGGTCGCGGCGGGAAGGAGGGCGAGTATGTGTTCAAGCGGCCGGGCAACGCGATGCACAGGAGCTGGGATCACACCATTGTGGGTCATGCGTTCATCGCCGGAGGGACGCTCCGCCTGGAGACGAACTCGCGCGAGCGCGCGGGCGCGCTGCTCGCCCGGGTCGAGGCGGCCTGCGGAGCGCAGATCCGTCACCGGTTGCGCGAGCACGCCGATCCGCTGTCGCAGAAGGCCCCGCGCGGGCGCAAGGAGACGGCCTCGACGATTCCGCCCGCTGAAGCGGCGCGACTCGTTCATGAATTCAAGACGCACCATTACAGGGACTGGCTCGACCAGTCGCTTCCGGCGCTGGGCGGTAAGACCCCGCGCCAGGCGGTCCGGACCACGAAGGGACGTGCGGCGGTCGACGTGCTGCTCAAGGACATCGAAAACATGGAGCAGCGTCACGAGGAGACGCCGTTTGACGTGGCCTGGCTTCGACGCGAACTCGGGCTGGACGACCAACCGAAACATGAGTGACGATGCCAAAAAAAGCCACGCGGACGACAGGGGATTGCGAAGCCCCGCGTCGTGCCATACGCTGCGCCACTCTTTCGCGACACACCTGCTGGAGTCCGGCGCGGATATCCGGACGATCCAGGAATTGCTCGGGCACCGGGACGTGACGACGACCATGATCTACACGCACGTGCTGAACAAGGGCGGGCGCGGAGTGAGGAGCCCGCTGGACCGGTGA
>CAZVKD010000419.1:0-2085 GCA_964627675.1 uncultured Gemmatimonadaceae bacterium | reverse complement strand
GGCGGACGGTGGACTTCAGCGTGCTCGAGCGGCAGGATGGGGAGTCCCCGGATTACCGATTCGCCCAGTTCCGCCACGAAGCCAGACCGGAGCAGCGCCCCTGCTGGATCACCTGGGCGGGTGAACCGGTCAAGGACGTGATTCGACGAAATCTCCGGCGCTCGGCGCTGTACGGCGGTGCCATTGCGAGTCGAGGCCCGCGGTACTGTCCTTCTGTGGAAGACAAGATCGTCAAGTTCCCGGACGCGCCGCGCCACCAGGTGTTTCTCGAACCTGAAGGGCTGGACACCGCCGAACTGTACCTGAACGGCCTCTCCACGTCGCTCCCGGTAGATGTGCAACTCGAGTTCCTGAGAGCGGTCCCGGGGCTCGAGCAAGCCAGGATGACCCGACCGGGGTACGCGATCGAGTACGACTACTACCCTCCTGATCAACTCACGCCCTGGCTCGAGGTCAGGGCGGTGTCCCGGCTGTTTTTCGCCGGACAGATCAACGGCACGACCGGCTACGAGGAGGCCGCGGGGCAGGGCGTCGTGGCCGGGATCAACGCAGTCCGTCGTGCCATGGGCGAAGAGCCGATCGTGCTGGGGCGAGACGACGCGTATCTGGGCGTGTTGGTGGACGACCTCGTCACGCGGGGGGTTGACGAGCCCTACAGGCTCTTCACGTCGCGCGCCGAGTACCGGCTGCTTCTCAGGCAGGACAATGCGCTAAAGCGGCTCGGGCCGCTGGCGCAACGGCTCGGAATGCTCACCGACGCTGAGCGAGCCGTTCTCGAACGGCGGATGGCGGAGGATCAGGAACTTGTCAACTTCGCCCGATCAACCACGATCCGCGTGGCAGAGGCCAACGAGCTCCTTCGGACGTTCGGGGAGCGCGAGGTGCGCGAACCCACTCGGGTGGCGGAGCTGGTCCGCCGGCCGGCCGTGCCGCTTCGAGCCGCGGCTGAGACGGTGGGGTCGGACCTCCAGGCGCACGAGGACTCGTGGACCTCGGCCGAGATCGAACTCAAGTACGAGGGATACCTGGCGAGAGAACGGGAGGCCGTGACGCGGTTGGCCGAGCTGGTGGAGTTCCGGCTGCCTCCGGACCTGCCCTACCTGGAGCTGTCGAGCCTGAGCACGGAGGCCAGACACAAGCTGCAACAGATACGTCCGGTCTCCCTCGCGCAGGCGGGTCGCATCCCAGGGGTCTCGCCGAGCGACCTGCAGAATCTCGTCTTCGAGGTCATCCGGCGTACGCGGGGCAAAGCCGCGTAGGTGGGGGCACCGTTCGTCGCCTCGGTCCCGTCTCGGCGCGGAGGAGAGCGTTCACGCGATCGAGCCGACGCCGATCGTGCACAGGTTGTTGCGACGTCGTGCGGCGGCCATGAGGTGGTGCCCGGTCAGGACCTATCTGTGTAGATGGCATCATCGGCTGAATCAGGCAAATGGCGCCAGGTGCAGCAAGGCTTCGCGCCGCGAACTGCGCGCACTGGACGATGGCTTCCACGGCCCGCTCGACTGCCTTCGCAAACTGAACCCCAAGCCCCGCGACCTGCTCCTCATACCAACCAACGCCGCGCCTCGCGCAGCTCGGCGCGCGCGATGGGCCGAAAAACAACGCGCGGCGTCACCCGCCGCGCCCGTATAACTCGTCGCGCACTTGCTCCCAGGGGATGGCAGAGGCCGGATCCCGTTCATGCTCTGCCCACCGCCGGTGGAGTTCTGCGCGTTGCTCCGGCGTCAGCGGGAGGGGCTTCGCATCGTGCGCGATACTATCCCAGATGTCCTCGACGAGCTGCAGCCGCTCAGGAATCGGGAGATTGCGGTAATCAGGTGCCGGTTTCGTCATAGCACGAATTTCTATGGATGAGCCCGAGGCCGCAAGCGCGCACCCGCCTAACGATCCGCGCTTCACCCGCGGGCGACGTGCCCAGTGGGCAGCGCGATGCTCAAACGTGCAGGGATGGGGGCGGGCGCGCAAATCAACGACTTCCTTAGCAACGAATAACGCCCGCCGGTGTGCAAGCGCTGGTTAGCCCGCAATCAGGTACGGACCGGGTACATGGGTAACAAAGTAGACCGGGTACATAGGTAACAATCC
>CAZVKD010000418.1:0-2105 GCA_964627675.1 uncultured Gemmatimonadaceae bacterium | reverse complement strand
GCTATCGCGTCACGTTTCGCGGCCCAGGCGGGCATTCCTGGGGCGCGTTCGGCCTGGCCAACCCGCACCACGCGCTCGGCCGCGCCATCCATCACTTCGTGGAGAGTGCCGACGCGTTCACCCGTCTGGAGGGCGCGCGCACCAGCTACAACGTGGGCATCGTGAGCGGCGGGACGTCGGTCAACGCCATCCCGTTCGAGTCATCCATGGAAGTGGACATGCGCTCGGAGAGCCCCGAACGGCTGGCGGGCGTTGATTCGCTGCTGCACAAGGCGGTGGCCAGAGCGTTGACGGAGATCAACGCCATTCGCCGCCGTGGTCCGGCGCTCACCGTGGGCGTCGCGCTGCTGGGCGACCGCCCGTCGGGGGAGACCCCGGTGGCGACGCCCATCCTCCAGCGGGCCCAGGCCGTGGTGCGGCATTTCGGCTTGACGCCGCAGCTCGAGGTTGGCTCCACCGACTCGAATGTGCCGATTGCCAGGGGCATCCCGGCCATCACCATCGGGCGGGGCGGCGTTGGGCAGGGCGCCCACTCGCCAGGGGAATGGTGGATCAATCGAGACGGCGCGCTGGCCATCAAGAGTGCGCTCTTGATGGTGCTGGCCGAAGCCGGTGTCGCGCTGACGCCGTAGGCACCCGACGGCTCCAGGCCGGATGACGCGTTCCTCTCGCGCAACGACGGCAGTCGCGTCGTTCGTCGCGCTCGCGGGTGTCGCGTGCGCGCGCGAGCGGCCCGCCATCGAGCCCGGGGTCACCGCAGCCCTGGCCGAATATCGCCACTCCAGGATCTCCGATCTCCGCTCTCGCCTGCATCTCTCGCTGCCCGCGCGGCGCGATCGGCCCGTTACCGGCCGCGTGGCCGTCGAGTTCGCCTTGAGGGACAACGCGGCGCCGGTCGTGCTGGACTTCGCTCCCGGACCGGGTTACGTGCACGGCGTGCAGGCGAACGGACAGCGCGTCCGGTTCGAGGCCCGCGACGGACACATCGTCATCCCGGCCGGCGGGGTTGCGCCGGGACCGAACGTGGTCGAGATCGAGTTCACCGTGGGCGACGGTGCCCTCAACCGCAACGACGACTTTCTGTACGCGCTCTTCGTTCCAGACCGCGCGTCGCAGGCGTTCCCGTCGTTCGATCAACCCAATCTCAAGGCGCGCGTGCTGCTGAGCCTGGAGCTTCCGGCCGACTGGGTCGCGGTGGCCAACGGCACGCCGCGGTCGGCGGTTGGCGCCCCTGCCGCCCGACGGACGATCAGCTTCGCGGAAACGGAGCCCATTGCCACGTACCTGATCTCCTTCGCCGCCGGGAAGTTCCAGGTGGACTCCACCACGCGAGACGGCCGCCTGATGCGCATGTACCATCGCGAGACCGACCGGGCCAAGGTGGCACGCAACCGGGAGCTCATTTTCGACCTGCACGCCCGGGCGCTGGCCTGGCTCGAGGCGTACACCGGCCTCCCGTATCCCTTCGGCAAGTTCGATTTTGTCTTGTTGCCCGCCTTTCAGTTCGGCGGCATGGAACACCCGGGCGCCATCTTCTACCGTGCGCCCGGCCTCATGCTCGATCAGTCGGCCACCCAGAACCAGTACCTCGGCCGCGCCAGCGTGATCGCGCACGAGACGGCCCACATGTGGTTCGGCGATCTGGTCACGATGGACTGGTTCGATGACGTGTGGATGAAAGAGGTGTTCGCCAACTTCATGGCGGCCAAGATCGTGAACCCGTCGTTCCCAAACGTGAATCACGATCTGCGGTTCTTCCTCGCGCACCATCCGGCGGCGTACAGCGTGGACCGAACCGCCGGCGCCAACCCCATTCGCCAGCCGCTGGAGAACCTGAAGGACGCGGGCACGCTGTACGGGCCGATCATCTACCAGAAGGCGCCCGTCGTGATGCGCCAACTGGAACTGATTGTGGGCGACAGCGCCTTCCGCGGCGGATTGCGCGAGTACTTGAACCGGTTTCGCTTCGCCAACGCCACGTGGAACGACCTGGTGGACATCCTGGACCGGCGCTCCGATGAGGACCTGAGGGCCTGGAGCAAGGTGTGGGTGGAGGAAGCCGGCCGCCCGGAGATCCGCACCGAGCTGCGACTCGATCGCGAGGG
>CAZVKD010000417.1:1468-2144 GCA_964627675.1 uncultured Gemmatimonadaceae bacterium | reverse complement strand
AGGCCCGCGCCCCGTATTTGGATGGGGATGTGACCGACTTCGCCTTGGGTCTGCCGACGGACCTCAAGGTGCGGGGACTCACGACAAAGTGGCTGCTCAAGCGCCTGGCCGGCGAGTACTTGCCGCCGAGCATCGTGCACCGGCGAAAGCGCGGCCTCAGCGTACCGGTCGCGGCCTGGCTCAATCACGGACTCCGCGACGAAACGGACCGGCTGCTCTCCGCGGATCGGTTGAGGCGACAGGGACTCCTCAGCGATGTTTACGTCGGCCGTTTGGTGTCGGAACATCGGACCGGGCGCGCCAACCACGCGCGGGCATTGTGGACCTTGCTCGTGCTTCAACGATGGCTGGAACGGTGGCTACCGGAGGCGGCATGACGATGACACGGGATGACGCGCTGGCCTTGATGCACGAATACACGCAGTCAGACGCGTTGCGGAAGCACATGTACGCCGTGGAAGCGGCCATGCGAGCCTACGCGCGGAAGCACGGCGAGGACGAAGAGGCCTACGGCCTTGTCGGGTTGTTGCACGACTTCGATTACGAGCGCTACCCCAACGACGCCCACTCCGCAACGGAGCAGCACCCCTCGTTCGGGGTGAGCCTGCTGCGCCAGCGCGGCCTGCCGGAGCCCATGTGCCGCGCCATCCTCGGCCACGCGTCGTATACCGGCGTG
>CAZVKD010000417.1:0-1458 GCA_964627675.1 uncultured Gemmatimonadaceae bacterium | reverse complement strand
TTGTTCGCGGTTGACGAATTGTGCGGCTTTCTCGTAGCCTGCGCCCTGGTGCGGCCGTCGCGGAGCCTCACCGATCTCGAGGTGTCCAGCGTGAAGAAGAAGCTGAAGGACAAGGCGTTCGCGCGTGGCGTGAATCGCGACGAGGTGCACCAGGGCGCCGCGGAACTCGGAGTCCCGCTGGACGATCACATCCAGTTCGTCATCGAGGCGCTCCGCCCGGTGGAGCGGACGCTCGGGCTGGGCGGCGCCGCGACATGACCGCAGCATCGCCGGTCCCGTCGCCGCACGCGCCCCGCGACGCGCCGCTCGAGCGCGCCCTGGACCGAGCCTGTGACGCCCGCCCCATTCCCGGCAACCAGGTACGCCATGTTACGGACGCCGAGGCGCTCGACGCCATCAAGCGTCTGATCAGCGACGCGTCGCGCGTGGTGCACTTCGAGAACTACATCATCCGCGACGATCGCACCGGCCGTGCCTTTGCATCTTTGCTGTCGGAGGCCGCCCGACGAGGGGTGACGGTCCGCGTTCTGTACGACGCGTTCGGCTGCCGCTGGACGCCGGGGGGGTACTGGGAGCGGCTGCGGCGCGCTGGCGTCGAGGTCCGGTCCCTGCCCGTGCGCCTGCTGCGGCCGGTGCGCTCGCTCCGGCGGGATCACCGGAAGTACGTCGGCGTGGATGGGCAGCGCGCGCTCGTGGGCGGGCTCTGCATCGGCGACGAATGGGCAGGGGACCCTGAACGCAGGCGACTGCCGTGGCGAGATACCGCCATCGAGATCTGCGGCCCGGCAGCCGCCGCCCTGGATCTCACGTTCGAGCGCCTGTGGGCGCGGTTGGGGTCCCGCCTGTCCCCGAGCGATCGGGCGTCTCGCGCGGACCCGTGCGGCTCGGCCGCCGTCCGGGTCGTGGAGGGCGTTCCGGAGCGGATGCGAATCTACCGGGCGGTGGAACTGCTCGCGGCCAGCGTGGCCAACCGCCTCTGGATCACCGACGCGTACCTGGTGGCGCCCGCGCCGCTCTTCGCGGCGCTGGTGGCCGCGGCCCGGGACGGCGTGGACGTCCGCGTGCTGGTGCCCGGCCGTAGCGACGTTCCCGCGGTGCGCGCGTTCACCCGCGTCGGATACCGGGAACTGCTCGCGGCTGGCGTGCGGATCTGGGAGTGGCGGGGGCCCATGCTCCACGCCAAGACCGTGATCGCCGACGACCGCTGGGTGAAGGTGGGCTCGAGCAATTTGAACGTGCCGAGCCTCCTAGCCAATTACGAGCTGGACGTGCTGCTCGACGATGACGCGCTGACGGCGGAGGTCGCCGCGCAGTTTCGTCGCGACCTGGCGCGCGCGGTCGAGATCACGCTGAGGCCCCGCCGCATCCCTGTGCGGCTGGCGCACCGCCTGCCGCCGGCGGTGGCGCCAAGCGAACCGATGACCCACGAACTTGCCCACGCGCCCTCCCGGACCGAAG
>CAZVKD010000416.1:0-2146 GCA_964627675.1 uncultured Gemmatimonadaceae bacterium | reverse complement strand
GCTGAGCGCGTGGGACTGGACAAACGATTTCGCCTGCGCCAGCTGGTCGCGTCCCGTGCGGGCCGGCGGCCCCACGCCCATGGGCGCGCAGGATCCGGCGCAAATCCCGCAGCTGACGCACAGGGCGGGGTCCACCCGGGCCACCTGCCTGTCTCTGCCGTGGGAGCGGCTGATCATCGCGATCGCTTCGTACGGGCAGTCGAGCCAGCACTGCGAGCAACCGGTGCACAGCCGCTCGTTCACGACTGACGGCCCCGAACGCCCCGCGGGCGCGGGCCGAGCCAGCCACGGCACGGTCAGGAGCAGTCCCGACACGGCGCCGCTCGACAGCCAGACGGACCATGCGGGCATCGCCTGACTCAGGGGCAGCCAGAAGGCGTAGAACACGTCGAGAGGCGCCGTATCCGGGAGCCGGAACAGATCGGCCGCGGGGCCCAGGGCCGCCGGGAAGAGCAGCGACAGGGCGAGCAATCCCCCGGTCACCGCCCACGACAGCCCGCGTGGAGGCAGCAACGCGGCGCGCGCCACCCGCGACACGTGAACCCAGAGACCCAGCGCCAGGCCCACCGGCAGCGCCACGTGCAGGAAGAGGTTCAGGAAGAAGAACGCCCCGGGCAGCTCACGCTCACCCACGAACGTGCGTCCGATGGGCTCGGAAAAGAGCGGGAGCAGATCGAACAGTCGCGCGCCTTCGCGCGCGAGCAGCAGCCCCTGGACGTCCCACACCATCACGTACCCCGTCCAGCCGCTCACGAACACCACGAACAACATCACCAGGCCCGAGACCCACGCGAGCGCGCGCGGGCCCCAGGTGCGCCCCTGGGCAAACATGCGGAACATGTGCAGCAGGATGGCCACGACGGCGCCATCGGAGGCGTAGCGGTGGATCGAGCGTATCCAGCCGCCGAGCCACCACTGGTCCCGCAATCGTTCGACCGACGCATAGGGCGCGCCGATGCGGTAGAAGAACAGCAGGTAAATCCCGGTGACCAGGATGATCAGGAAGAACACCACGACCAGCGCGCCGGAGTGGTACAGCGGATTGAACCGCCAGGTGTACAGGCGGTTCATCAACGCGTCAGCCGGGGCCAACAGGCTCTGCGCGAGCCGGCGAGTGCGTTCGGAAACGCGCGTCACGAGACCGAAGTGTAGGGACGCTCCCACCCCGTGCCAAGAAACTTCAGGGAATCTTCACAGGGCGTTATTCGGACATTCAGATGATCAAAGCGACAATGTGCGGAGTCGCGGTGGCGACGCGGAGGTGAACCGTGCTGTCGGGGACATCGGAATACGCGCTCAAGGCGGTCCTGTATCTGGCCGAACATGACGGCGCCGGCCCCATCCGGGTCAGCCAGATGGCGGAGGCCCTGCGCATCCCGCGCAACTACCTCGCCAAGATCCTGCACGAACTGGCCCGGAGCGGCGTGTTGATGTCGTCCCGCGGCAAGCTGGGCGGCTTTCGTCTGGCCCGACCACCCGAGCAGGTCTCCTTGCTCGACGTCGTCTCGCGTTTCGACCGGATCGAGGGGCGGCGGCTGTGTCTCCTGGGCAGGCGGGCGTGCAGCGACCGACACCCCTGCCCCGCTCATTCGCGGTGGAAAGCCCTGTCGGAGCAAACGGCGGCGTTCTTTCGAGAGACCAAGGTGGCGGACTTGTTGAAGCGCCCAGTCCTGGTCGCATGACCCCGCGACACGACACGAGGAGGTAACGATGGCGGACGAGCGTGGTGGACCCCCCGGCGGCGAGCCGCCGCTCGGGCAACGACTGTACGACAACTGGGCCCTGCTACTCGTGGCAGGGATCCTCGTGATGGTCGTCTTTTACACGCTGTGGGGACTGGTGGAAGTGCGATCGCTTCCCGTGTCTCCGCTACCCTGAAGGAGGAACGCGTGAACAGCGGCATCGAGTCCCCCAAGGGCGTGTGGTGGAAGCCGGCCCACCGCACCGAGAAACTCTGGGTGGGGATCGCGTTCGGCTGGTGCATCGTGCTCTTCGCCATGATGCCCCTCTGGCACCTCCGCGGCGCCCAGAACCCCTCCGGCATCCGCGGCCGGACCACACCCCAGGCGTTCATGGCGCGGACCCAGGAGTTCATCCGCAACTACCAAGTGGGCACCGAGAGCGGCATCCCGGTGGTCGAACCGCC
>CAZVKD010000415.1:0-2149 GCA_964627675.1 uncultured Gemmatimonadaceae bacterium | reverse complement strand
GGCCTCGCGCTCGGCGAGCTGTTCCCCGACGCAGAGGATGGGGGTGAGGCCGGCGGCGAGCACGGCGGCGACCTTGCGGGCCGCCTGCTCGTCGGTTTCTCCGAACCGGTGGCGACGCTCGGAATGGCCCACCAGCGCGGCGCGGGCACCGGCCTCGCCGGCCATGAGGGCGCTCACCTCCCCGGTGAACGCGCCCTTCTGCTCCCAGTGCACGTTCTGCACGCCGGTCCGGATATCCCGCCGCCCGCGCGTGCCGTCCACCACCGTCACCAGCGAGATCGCCGGCGGGAAGAACCAGACCTCGCGGTCCGCGACCGGCGCGTACCGCGCGAGGAAAACCGCGAGGAAGTCCCGCGCCGCGGCGGGCGCGTGGTGCATCTTCCAGTTGGCGGCGAAGATCAGCGGCTTCACGCGTCGTCGAGCGCAGCCACGCCGGGCAGGGTCTTCCCTTCCAGGAATTCGAGCGAGGCCCCGCCGCCCGTGGACACGTGGGTCACGGCTCCGTCGAGTCTGGCCTGCGCCAGGGCGGCTGCGGAGTCTCCGCCGCCCACGATGGTGGTGGCCCCTCGCGTCGTTGCCTCGGCCAGCGCGCGCGCCACCGCGAGCGTGCCGCGGTCGAACGGCGGCGTTTCGAACACGCCCATCGGGCCGTTCCACAAGGCGGTCCCCGCGCGCGCGATGCGCTGGGCGAAGTCGCGTTGTGTGGTCTCATCAATGTCGTAAGCGGCCCACCCGGCCGGGATCCGGTCGCTGGGGACGGAACGGGTCGGAGCTTCCGGCTCGAGCGTTTGGGCCACGATCATTCCCGCTGGTAGGACCAGCTTGTTCCCGGCGCGCCCGAGGAGGCTCTGCGCCAGATGGACCTTGTCGCGCTCCGCCAACGAGGTCCCCACGTCGCGTCCCTGGGCCAGGAAGAACGTACACGCCATTGCGCCACCGACCAGCAACTCGTCCACCTTGGGCAGCAACGCGTTGATCACCTCGATCTTGTCGGACACCTTGGCGCCGCCGAGCACGGCGATGAACGGGCGTCTGGGGTTCGCCAGCGCCGCGCCGAGGTACCGCAGTTCGCGAGCCATGAGGTCGCCCGCGACGGCCGGCTTGAGCAGGCGCGCCACGGCTTCGGTGGAGGCATGCGCTCGGTGGGCGCTCCCGAAGGCGTCGTTCACGTAGAGGTCGCCCAGGCGCGCGAAGGCTTTGGCGAGATCGAGATCGTTCTGCTCCTCGCCGGGATAGAAACGCGTGTTCTCGGCCAGCGCCACCTCACCCCGCTTGAGCTGGCGCGTCTGCCGTTCGGCGTCGGGCGACGCGGGATCGTCAATGAAGGTGACGGGTTTGCCCAGCAACCGCTCAAGCTCGCCGGCCACCGGCCGCAGCGAGTACTTGGCGACGGGCTGGCCGCCCGGCCGCCCGAGGTGCGAGAGCAGGACCACGCGGCAGCCGCGCTGACCCAACCACTCGATCGTGGGCAGCGAGGCCCGGATGCGGGTGGCGTCGCTCACCCGGCCGTCTTTGATGGGCACATTGAAGTCCACCCGTACCAGGGCCCGCAGCCCTTCGAGGGGCTGGTCTTGGAGCGACGACAGACCGCGCTTGGTCACGTCTTGCGCGCTACGAGGTCGAGGAGATCGGCGCAGCGGGCGGCATAGCCCATCTCGTTGTCGTACCAGGACGACACATGCACCAGTGTCCCCTCGATGACCTGCGTGCTCGGCGCGTCTATGGTGCTGGAGTGCTCGTCGCCGATGTAGTCAACAGAAACCAGAGGCTCGTCGCTCACTGCCAGCACGCCCTTCAGCGCACCGACGGCCGCCGCGCGGAACGCCGAGTTGACGCCCTCGACGTCGGTCTTCTCCTTGACCACGCAGGTCAGGTCCACGACCGATACGTCTGCGGTGGGCACCCGGAGCGCGACGCCGTCAATCTTGCCCTTCAGCTCCGGCAACACGAGCGAGGTCGCCTTGGCCGCTCCGGTGGTCGTGGGGATGATGGACAGCGCCGCGGCGCGCGCCCGGCGCAGGTCTTTGTGCGGGAGATCGAGCACGTTCTGGTCATTAGTGTAGCTGTGCACCGTGGTCATGAAGCCGCGCTCGAATCCAAATGCGTCCATGATCACTTTTACCATCGGGACGAGGCAGTTGGTGGTGCA
>CAZVKD010000414.1:0-2169 GCA_964627675.1 uncultured Gemmatimonadaceae bacterium | reverse complement strand
CGTCTTCTTGCGAATCGCCTCCGGCAGCGTGAGCACCTGCTGCTCGCGCACGTACCGGCCCAGGACGCGGGCGAACGTGCCGGCGCCGCGCGGGTGACCGCGACCGCCCGAGATGACCCCGTCGCTCGCCACCATCACTAGCGGATGCGCGAGCGCCAGGCGGATGGTCTCTTCCGGGATGTAGTGGATGATGACGTTGACGCCACCCTGCGCACGGTAGCGCGCGAACGAATCAGCGGTGAGCCGCTCGCCGTTCGACACCAGTTCGAGATCGCCGTAGCTGATGCCGCCGAACCGCTCCTCCCATCCGGGGTCGAACGTGGTCGTGGAGAGGCCGGTTGACGCCGCGGTATAGGGGTAGATGTCGGCCATCACATCAATGCGTCGCTTGCGAGCCCCCTCGATCATCCACAGCGCCGTCCGCATGTCGGCCGGCGAGGCGACCATGCTCCCGATGTGAACGATCTGCGCCGCGGCCCCCGTGACCGCGGCGGCCGCGATCACTTCTTCCACCGCGTCCAGGCTGGCGTTGTCCGGCGGCACCGGACCGAAGTGCCGAATGTGAAGGTGGCAGGGGACGCCGGCAGCCGAAGCAACCTCGAACAGCCGCAGCACCTCCTCCCGGGAGGCGCCCGGCACGTAGGCCACGCCGAAGCCGATTCCCACGGCGCCCATCGCAATCGCGTCCCGGGCCAGCTCCAGCATCGTGTCGAGCTGCCCAGGCGTCGCAGGGGCGTAGCGGTCCGTCACGCCGGCCGCCTCGCGCAACGCCTGATGACCCACGGTTGTACCGAAGTGGTGATACACTCCGGCGTCCGCGCGCTCGGCGTACCAGCGTTCCACGTTCACCGGCCCGCCGTGCATGGACACGACCGCGGTCACACCGTCGAATACCTTGTACATCTGCCCCTCGGCTTGGACGGCGGTCCCCGCCAGGACGTCAATGAACCCCGGGGCCACCACCAAGCCGCGGGCGTCAATCACCCGACGACCCGAAATGGGACGGTCGGTCACGACCGCCACTCGGTCGCCGGCGATTCCCACGTTGCGAATGGCGTCGAGATTGGACCCGGGGTCTATCACGCGTCCGCCGCTGATCACGACGTCGAACGGCGCTTGCGCGGCGAGCACGCGGCCCGCGGCCGCCAGAGCGAGGAGCACCAGCCCGCTGACACGTCGCTTCATTGCGCCTCCACCGCCTGAGGGTTCCGGCTCACCCCGGCAATCCCGTCCCGGGGCGTCGTCGCACTCCGGCCATCCTGGGCCCGGCAGTCCACGCGGGGGCATCGCACGTCCGGCCCGGCGGCCGTGACCATCGCGCCGATCACCACCCCGGTGCCCCTCACCCGGTTGATCCCACTAAGCACGTCTCGAACGCTCGCCATCGGATCGAGGGTGGAGCGGCCTGTGGCCTTGCGTCAGAACGGAGCAGAACATAGATAGCCGGAGAACCCCCGTGAAGCGACGGAGCACCCTCCCATGGCTCTGTCTCGCCGCGAATTCCTGGGACGCACGACCGGCGTCGGTGCCGGAGGCGCCATCGGTTCCCTCCTCGGCCTTGGGCTGGACCTGTCCCCGGCTGTGGCGCGCGCCCAGACACTGCGCATTCGTCACGCGAAGGCCACACCGAGCCTTTGTCCCTACTGCTCGGTGGGCTGCGCCACCATCGCCCACACGATTGACGGCGAGATCGTGAACATCGAGGGCGATCCCCGGAGCCCGCACAGCGAAGGCACGCTCTGCCCCAAGGGGGCGGCGATCTACCAGCTCCACAAGAACCCCAACCGGGCCACGAAAGTCCTGCATCGGAAGGCCGGTGCTACACGGTGGGAAGAGGTGAGCCTCGAGTGGGCCATGGACCGCGTGGCCGAGCTGGTGAAGAAGACGCGCGACGAGACGTTCGTCGAGCGTGTGTCGGACGGCACGCTGGTCAACCACACCACCGCCATCTTCTCGCTCGGCGGCGCCACGCTGGACAACGAATGGAATCATCTCCAACAAAAACTGCTGCGGGGCTTGGGCGTCGTCGCGATCGAAAACCAGGCCCGCATATGACACAGCTCTAGCGTCCCCGGTCTGGGGACCCGGCTCGGTCGCGGCGCGGCGACCCTCTACCCGCGCAACCTGGAGCACTCCGACTGCATCGTGATCGAAGGCTCCAACATGGCC
>CAZVKD010000413.1:0-2170 GCA_964627675.1 uncultured Gemmatimonadaceae bacterium | reverse complement strand
CGATCGAGCGCACCCAGCGCTCCTCGGCCCGGTACTACCAGCGGCCGGACAACGACTACGTGACCTACGATCCCACGCGGACCTCGCTCTCGGGCTACGCGGGCAACGTCTCCATCGGCAAGCGCGGCGGCGGCTCGTGGCGCTTCAGCACCGGCGTGGACTTCCGCTCGCCGGGCTTCGAGGTGAACGACATCGGGTTCCAGCGCACCGCCGACCAGGCGGTACAGTGGGTGTGGGTGAACAAGCGCTGGCTCCAGCCGGGCAGGGTGTTCCGCCGGTTCAACGTCAACTCCAATCAGTGGTCGGTGTGGAACTTCGGCGGTGAGCGCGTGGCCACCGGCGGCAACGTCAACTTCAACTACACCCTGCTCAACTACTGGGGCGGCTACCTCGGACTCAATCGCGAAGTGGGCGGACTGAGCAGCGGGGCGCTGCGCGGCGGCCCGGCGTTCCGCGTGCCGTCCGGATGGAACGGCTGGGGCGGCTTCTACTCGGACGAGCGCAAGCGCCTGCGCGGCGGCATCAACGCCTCGGCGGGGCGGGAGGATGAAGGCGCGGGCTCCTGGATGTGGGTCGGCACCGGCCTATCCTGGCGCGCTGCGCCCAACGTGGACCTCTCGGCGCGGCCCTCGGTATCGCGGCGGCGGGACGCCTGGCAGTACGTCCAGCGCACCAACGTCCTGGGCGCCGACCATTACGTGTTCGGCGAGCTGAAGCAGACCACGGCGAGCATGACGTTCCACGGGAACATGACGTTCACTCCCACGCTGTCACTCCAGCTCTACGCCGAACCGTTCGTGTCCTCGGGTGACTACGTCAGGTTCAAGCGGGTGGCGGATCCGCGCGCGGCGAGCTTCGCGGATCGGTTCGACGTGTTCGGCAGCGATCGGCTCATCCTGAGCGGGAGCGACGTGGCCGTGGACCTGAACCGCGATGGCACGCCGGACATAGACCTCGGCAACCCGGATTTCTCGTACCTGTCGTTCACTTCGAACCTGGTGCTGCGCTGGGAGTACGCCGCGGGCTCCGCGCTGTTCGTGGTCTGGCAGCACGGCCGCTCGCAGGACACGGGGGACGGAAGGTTCCGGTTGGGCCCGAGCCTGGACGACCTGTTCTCCACCGCCGAGGCGCGGAACACGTTCCTGGTGAAGGCGAGCTACTGGTTTAGCCTGTAGCTACCGGTCTAGCCTGTAGAGAAAGGGGCGAGGAGGGGCGAGGGGAGGCGAGTCCGGGGGACCCGCGGATGACGCTTCAAGGGCGCGTCCCCTGCCGGCGGTCACGGCGGCGAAGCTTCAGGCCGTTAGCAATGCTGACCGGGAGGCCGTCGAGTCCGCCGAGCACGCCAGCGCCCGGAGGGAGGCATCCGCCGTCGCCTCGCCGTCACCTGCGGTCTCGCCAGCCTACTTCACCTTTCCCTGAGCGGCGACTGCCTGCTCGGCCGCCGCGACCTTCTCGGGATCTCCCAGGTAATAGTGACGGATCGGCTGCAGCTCGTGGTCCAGCTCGTAGACCAGCGGAATCCCCGTCGGAATGTTCAGCTCCACGATATCGCTCTCGGTCACGTCGTCCAGGTACTTCACCAGCGCCCGGAGCGAGTTGCCGTGCGCCGCGATGAGCACGCGCTGTCCGCCTCGGACCGCGGGGGCGATGCTGTCATGCCAGTACGGAAGGAACCGCGCCACCACGTCCTTGAGTGACTCCGACAGCGGCAGCTCGTGGGGCGCCAGGCGGGCGTAGCGGGGGTCCTTCCCTTGGGCGCGGGCGGCGTCGCTCGAGAGCGGCGGCGGCGGCACGTCGTAGCTGCGCCGCCAGATCTTCACCTGCGCCTCGCCGTGCTTCGCGGCGGTCTCCGCCTTGTTGAGGCCGGTGAGCCCGCCGTAGTGCCGCTCGTTCAGCCGCCAGTGGTGGTGCACCGGGATCCACATCAGATCCAGCTCCTCGAGCGCGAGCCACAGCGTCTTGATGGCGCGGCGCAGGACCGACGTAAACGCGAGATCGAACGTGAAGCCCTCGGCCCCGAGCAGGCGCCCGGCCTCGATGGCCTCCTCCACGCCCTTGGGACTCAACGGGACGTCGGTCCAGCCGGTGAAGCGGTTTTCCTTGTTCCAGGTGCTTTCGCCGTGGCGGAGCAGGACCAGCTTGAACATGAACGCCGTTCCAGAGAGTCAAC
>CAZVKD010000412.1:0-2179 GCA_964627675.1 uncultured Gemmatimonadaceae bacterium | reverse complement strand
GTACGTGTTGCCGCTCGTGCCGGCGGTGGCGCTGCTCATTGCCCGTACTTGGACCCAGGGCATCGTGCCGGGCGCCGCCGTCACGAGTACCGCCCTCGTCGCCGCGGGGGCGGTGATCGCCGGCGCTCCGGCGATCGTCCCGCACCTGCTCGCCGTCTCGCCGGAAATCGCCAGCGCCATCCCGAGCGCCGCGTTCACGCTCGGCGGATGCACCACGGCTGCCGGCGCGCTGCTGTGGCTGGTACGGTCACGAGCCGCGATTGCGCTCGCCGTGCTGGCGCTGCCCGCCGCCGCGATTCCCCTCGCCAGCGGGCGGCTGATGCGCGAGATCGCGCGCGAGCGATCGGCGGCGGCCCTGGCGAGCGCGGTGCTTCCCCTGCTGGAGCCGGGGTCCACCGTGGTTGCGATCGAGACGTTCCCGCTGTCGCTGCCGTTCTATCTTCGGCGGACTGTGCTCCTCGCCACCGATTCGGGCCGCGAGCTGACCAGTAACTATCTCGCGGCGCGGGTTCACCGCTGGCGAGAGGTTCCGGGCACCACGCTGCGACCCGCGGACTGGTGGTACCATGCGCTGGAGGAGTGTCGGGTGCGAGTCTTCGTGACGCGGTCGGACGACCGCGCGGTCAGGGCCGTGCTCGAGGGCCGGGTACCGCTCGTGATCGAAACACGAACGCACGCCGCGTACGGCCCCTGCGGCCGAGCACTGCTGGCTGCGGAAGGCTGACGCCCTTGTGCGGCATCTACGGCATGGCGGCGCTCGACGGGGCTCCGCTTCGCCACCGCGATCGGAGCGCCTGCCTCGCCGCCCGCCTGCGCCACCGGGGGCCGGACGGCCACGGCGAGCGCGCGCTTCCCCACGTGCTGCTCGGGGCGGCACGACTTCGCATCCAAGACCTCTCGCCGCGAGGCGATCAACCGCTCTGCGATGCCGGGCACCGCGTCTGGGTGGTCTGTAACGGGGAGATCTATAACGCGGCCGAGTTACGGCGGCGGTTCGCCGCTTACCCGTTCACGTCGGCGTCGGACGTCGAAGCGGTGATCCCGCTCTATCTCGAGGGCGGGCCCGACGCGCTGGCGGACCTGGCGGGGATGTTCGCCCTTGCCCTGTGGGATGAGTCAACGCGAACGCTGGTGCTGGCCCGGGATCGCGCCGGCGAAAAGCCGTTGTTCCGCACCACGCAGGCGGGCGAGATCTGGTTCGCGTCCGAGATCGCGCCGCTGCTCGAGCACCCGGACCTCGCCAGGCGACTCGACGCGGCGCGATTGATGGAGTACCTGGCGTCGGGCTTCGTCCGGCCACCTCGCACGCTGCTCGACGGGATCGAGAGCGTGACGCCGGCCAGCATCGAGGTCCACCGATGCTCGGGGGTGCGCGTAACCCGGTACTGGGACCCGGCCACGATCCCCGAGGCGCCTTGCTCGGCGAAGGACGCGATCGCCCGAGGCCGCTCGCTCATCGAGCAGGCGGTGGTACGACAGCTGCGGGCCGACGTTCCTCTGGGGGTATTCACCAGTGGCGGCGTGGATTCCTCGATCATTGCGGCCGTGGCGACCCGCCAGGGCGCAAGACCGCTCCGGCTCTTCACGGCCGGCTTCGAGGCTCGCTCGTACGACGAGAGCAGGCATGCCGCCGCCGTCGCGGCTTCACTCGGTGCGCAACACACCACGGTGTTCATGGACGAAGCGGCGCTGCGCGAAGCGTTCGACACCCTGACCGATCGCGTGGCCGAGCCCATTGCCGACCCCGCGATCCTGCCGACCTATCTTCTGGCACGCCGTGCCAGGCAAGACGTCGGCGTGGTACTGAGCGGCGAGGGCGCCGACGAGCTGTTCGGCGGGTACCCGACCTACGTTGGCCACATGCTGGCCCCGCGGTTTGCCAGGCTCCCGCGCCTGGTGCGCGAGGGGATACGTCACCTGACCGACCTGCTCCCGGCGTCGCCGCACAAGGTGCCCACCAGCTGGCTGCTGCGAGCGTTCGTCGAGGCAGCGGACCTGCCCTGGCTGGAGCGTCACACGGCCTGGACCGGCACCGACCTCCCCATGGCCGTACTGGCAAGGGGTCCCGACCGCCCGCCCCGCATGGAGGAACCGGCTGGCGACACATCGCCGCTCCGGGGCGCGATGCTGCGCGACTTCGCCGACTATGCGCTGAAGCTCACGGTGCCCGACGCCGCGG
>CAZVKD010000411.1:0-2207 GCA_964627675.1 uncultured Gemmatimonadaceae bacterium | reverse complement strand
GCGCGCACCGGCGCGGTGACCCTCATCCAGCGCTTTGGCAGCGCGCTGAACCTCAACATTCATTTCCACATTCTCCTGCTCGATGGCGCTTATGAGTTGACCGCAGTCGGGGTACGCTTCCGCCGCGTGGCCCCACCGACGCCAGCCGAGATCGAAGCGCTGCTGGGAACCATCGTCACGCGCATCGCCCGGCACCTGGAGCGGCGGGGGCTTCTGGTGCGCGACGCGGACAACGGTTACCTCAGCTCCGGCCCGGGCAAGGACTCGGCCCTGGAAGGACTGTTCGCGCACTCGATCACGTATCGCATCGCGGCGGGGCCGAACGAGGGGCGTAAGGCGTTCACGCGGCAGACCGTCGCACCCATGCTGACGGCGCCCGCCGGGGATGAACGGCTGGCGAAACATTCCGGCTTCTCGCTTCATGCTGGGGTAGCCGCCGCTGCCCATCAACGCGAGAAAGTCGAGCGGCTGTGCCGCCATATTGCGCGGCCTGCGGTGGCGACAACCCGATTGGCACTGACCGCCCAGGGGCCGGTGCGCTACACGCTCAAGACCCCATACCGCGACGGCACCACGCACGTCATCTTTGAGCCGCTGGACTTTATCGCTCGCTTGGCCGCGCCTCGTCCCCAGGCCCCGGGTCCACCTGACGAGATTCCACGGCGTGTTCGCCCCGCACAGCGCGCTGCGCGCCGAGGTCACGCCGGCGGGGCGGGGGAGAAGCACCGGCGCTGTCGAGCGCAGTCCCGCCGAGCGGCATCGGGCGCTGCGCTGGGCGCAGCGGCTGAAGCGGGTGTTCCGCATCGAGATCGAACTGTGCGAGCGCTGCGGGGGGAAGGTCAGGATCATTGCCAGCATTGAGGATCCCGAGGTGATCGGGAGGGTTCTCGCGCACCTGGAACCGCGTGCCAGCGCACCGGCCGGGCTGATCCTGGCGCACGGGCCGCGCGGTCCGCCCGCGCAGGGCGCGCTCGATCTCGGCTGAGGATACTCAGCGTGCCGGGGTCGCGGGCGCGCCCGGGGGTGGCTGCGCCTGCTGCCGCGTGCACCGCGAGAAACCCGCGGCTCCGCCCACATTTCCCGCAGCGCAACAGCTCGCCAGCCCGCCCGGCTGCCGTCACGGCCGGTCGCCGCCGCCCCGACCGGCGGCTACACTGCCCGGAACAGCGGCTTTGAAAACACTATCCGCGTGCCGGGTCGAAGGCTTCGAAGTTGTTGCCCCATCCCCTCGCAGGTGGCACCGGCTCGAGACCCGCTATCCGCCTGCTTCCTTGACTGCTGGCCGGACTGGTCTGTAGTCTGGTCTAAACAGTGAGGAGGCTCCCGATGAAAACGGAAATTGGCGCCTATGAGGCCAAGACACGGTTGCCGGAACTGCTGCGGGCGGTGAAAGCCGGCCAGCGCTTCACCATCACCAACCGCGGTGAGGCGATAGCGGACCTGGTACCGAGTGCGGACGTCGGCGCCGCGGATCCGCGCGCTGCGGTCGAGCGATTCCGGAAGTTCATGCAGGCCAACCCGGTGAAAAGCCGCGCGAAGATCCGGACGCTGATCGCCGAGGGCCGTGAGTGAGACTGGTGCTGGATGCCTCGGTTACGATGTCCTGGCTGCTCACCGACGGCAGCGCCGCCGATCGCCGCTATGCGCAATCGGTTCTGGAAGCCATGACGGCAGCGGATACCGTGGCGGAGGTGCCGGTGACCTGGGGACTGGAGGTAGCCAACGTACTCGCCAAGGCCGAGGCGAAGGACCTCATCACCGAGGCACAGAGCGAGGCGTTCCTGGAGATGCTGGCGGGGATCCGTATCCGCGCGGATGGGCTGACCTTTGCGCGATCCCTGACGGACGTGCTGCAGCTGGCCCGCCGCTATCGCCTGTCGTCGTACGACGCATCCTACCTCGAACTTGCGCTGCGCAACGGCTTGCCGCTCGCCACGCTCGACACTGCGCTGGCGAAAGCCGCGAACAAGGCGGGAACCGGCCACTTCAAACCATGAAGCAAAACCAGTTGGGGTCGGAGTCTGCGACTCCGACCCCAACTCGTCCTATTTGTTAACGGCGTGAATGGCCCGACGGTCGACCGACAGCGCCGCTTCGTGCACCGCCTCGGCCAGCGTGGGATGGGCATGAGAGTATAGGACGAACCGACCTGCTCCCGACCTGCTCCCCCTGAATAGTACGGCTTCGAGGTAGAGTCCGCCCATCTG
>CAZVKD010000410.1:0-2222 GCA_964627675.1 uncultured Gemmatimonadaceae bacterium | reverse complement strand
TCTACCCAGCGCCGAGAAGCTGGCGCGCCAGGGCAAACCCGCCAGCCCCCAGGAAGAACGCCGCCGGCAGTCTCCACCCGGGCTTTCCTTGAAACTCGGGGACCAGATTGGACGCCGCCACGTAGATCGTGACACCCGCCGAGAGCGCCAGGCCGTGGGCCGCGAGGAACGCCACGCTATCGGTGAGCAGCACGCCTGCGATCGTGGCCGCGCCCAGGATCGCCGCGCTGGTCACCGCCGCCGCTGGTGAGCGCCCCACCACCGTCTGGAGGCTCGCGATGGTCACGCCCTCGGGCAGCTTGTGCAGCAGGATGGCCAGGAACACCAGGATGCCGAGGTCCTGGCTCACCGCGAACGCGCTCGCGATGGCCACGCCGTCGAAGAAGGTGTGCAGCAGGAGCCCCACCAGCGCGGTGATCCCGGCGGCGCGCGAGACCCGGTGGGTCTCCTCGCCAAAATGGAAATGCTCGGTCGCCGTGTGTTGCGACAGGTGCACCAGGAGATAGCCCAGCAGCGCGAATCCGGCCGCGCCGCTTCCGCCGCGCTCGATTGCCTCGGGGAGCACTTCGACCAGCGCCACCGAGATCATGAACCCTGCCCCGAAGGCCACCAGGCCCTCGATGACCTTGAGACCGAGGCGCTGGCCGCGGACCACCGTGACGCCGCCCAGGACGTTGCCGGCCGCAGCCGCGAGGGCGTACCACAGGGCGGGGGTCACGTGGCGCGCCCGGCGGCCGCCGCACCTCTCGGTGCCCGCCCCTCACGTCTGGCGGCGCGACCTGCGGGCCGCTGTTGGTCCAGCACGTTCCGATCGCCCCACGCGGCCGCGGCCCTCACGGCCCACCGCTCGCAATGCGCAGGAGCGCTTCCCTGGTGTTGAGCCCGGGCTCCGCCAGTACCCGATCCAGCAGCCGGCGCAACGTCTCCCCGATCGCCGGTCCCCGCGGAATCCCCGCGGCGATGAGGTCGTCCCCGCTCACGGCAAGGTCCCCGAGTTGGAGCGGGGCTCCCGACGCACGCACCGCCGCGACCGCCGCCTCGAGCCCCTGGTGCGTTCCCTCGGCCACCGCCACCGCCACGAGATCGTTGACGCTCTGAGCCGCCCGGCACATCCAGCGGCGCACCGAGACGGGCGACGACGGATCGGGCCATTCGTCCCGCAGTTTCGCGAGCCTCTGGCCGCGCTCGATCTCGGCACGCGAGCACTTGAGCCTGGTGAGCGTGGCCCCGGGATCGGCGGAAAGATGGCTGGTGAGCAGCACGGGATCGCGCGGGACGAACCGATCGAGCACGCTGAAGGCCTCGCCGGCGGAGGGCTCACCGCGCCCCTCTCCGGCCACCTCGTCTCCTTGCGTCGCGACGGCGTCCCCCGCCCTTGCGATCTCCGGCAGCCACATGTGGAGCGCGCCCACCTCCGCCCACAGCCTCGCCAGGTCGCTCGGCCTGATGGCGGACGCGA
Organism: uncultured Gemmatimonadaceae bacterium; assembly: GCA_964627675.1. Classification (GTDB taxonomy): domain Bacteria; phylum Gemmatimonadota; class Gemmatimonadetes; order Gemmatimonadales; family GWC2-71-9; genus JACQHC01. The sequence continues at coordinate 763 of CAZVKD010000410.1, read as the reverse complement.
GCCCGCGGAACCACTCCTCCCGCACGCGTTCGGCCGAGAGCTGGGCCAGTCCCGGCGCGGCGGCGCGGGCCGCATCCCAGGTGGCCGGGTCAATGGCGAAGCCGAAGCGGGCCGCGAATCTCAGGGCGCGCAGGATGCGGAGGTAGTCCTCCCGGAAGCGCGCGGCGGGATCGCCTACGGCGCGCACCAGCCGGCGCGTGAGATCGGTATAGCCGCCGAACGGATCGCGCCATTCGTGACGGAACGGATGGTAGGCGATCGCGTTGATGGTGAAGTCGCGCCGCGCCAGGTCCTCGTCCACGCTCGCGCCGAACTCCACCACCGCGTGCCGGCCGTCGGTGCTCACGTCGCGGCGGAAGGTCGTGACCTCGTGCGGCTGGTTGTCGCGGTCGAGCACCGCCACCGTGCCGTGCTCGAGGCCCACGGGCACGGTGCGGCGGAACAGGCGCTGCACGTCCGCCGGGCGGGCTGCCGTGGCCAGATCGAAGTCGGCGTTGGGGATGCCGAGCAGGTTGTCCCGCACCGCGCCGCCCACGCACCAGGTCTCGTGGCCCGCCTCCTCGAGGCGGCGGGCGATGTTCAGCACGGCGTCAGGGATCGCCAGCGTGCGGGGGGCGGTCATGGGCGCCGTTGATCGGCTCTCGGCACGGTCGAAACCTAGCTGCGCCCGGCCGCCCGAGCGAGCGCGGGTCGGGGTGACGCGGAGACGCGCAAGGCCTCCGCCGTAAGCCTTGAGTCACCGCAGAAGTATCTCCACGATCCG
>CAZVKD010000409.1:0-2233 GCA_964627675.1 uncultured Gemmatimonadaceae bacterium | reverse complement strand
GCCGGGCATTGTGCTCTCGGCCGATGGACGGCACCGGCGGCACACGGGGGATCGGTCATCCACCGACCTCCATGCGACCGCCGCGATCTGGAAAGGCCCCCTGGCCGTGGCGGGAACCATCGCGAAGGCGAGCGCCGTGCAGGCGCCCGTTCTGCCCGACGACAGCGCGCAGGAGTCGCTCGACACGTCACTCCGCCTATCGTTCTCGACCCGGCCACTCACGGCCAGCGTGGGGATGGTCCAACGAGACGCGTACGAACCCCTACCGTTTGCCGAGCTGCCCGTGGTGCCACGGTTCGGATCATCGGTGAAGGGCACGTGGCTGGTGGTGGAGGGACAGGTCCAGCCCTGGAAGCCGCTGACGCTCAGCGGGTGGCATCAGCGCGCGCGCGCTAACGCGGCGGCCGATTTCCAGCCACCGTCCATGAGCCGCGTGCAGCTCACGTTTCGTTCCAAGTTCTGGCGCACGTTCAGGAGCGGCGCGTTCGATCTCAAGGTTCAGTTCGCACTCGAGTCCTGGGAGGACGGCACCGCCGGCCGCACAGCCTCCGGGGCACCCATCCCGCTGGAAGGGGTCACGTATCAGGAATGGCTCATCGCCTTCCAGATCATGGACTTCACGGCCTTCTGGGACCTGCGCGACGCGGCCCTGGCGCAGAAACAGTACGTGCCGGGACTCGCGTATCCCCACAACGCACAGGTGTTCGGCGTGCGATGGGAGTTCAGGAACTGAGCTAAAGGGGGAGGGGGAAGGTCGAGAAGGTTGGGAAGGTTGAGAAGGTTGGGAAGGTTGAAGGCTTCCCGACCTTGATGATCCTTCCCCAACTTCCCCATCCTCCCCATCCTTCCCCCCATCCCGTCCGGCCTTTAGGTTCGCCCCGTGCCCAGATCCATGACCGGCTTTGGGGTGGCCGATGCGGTGGTCGGGGGTGGACGTCTGCAGGTCGAGGCCCGCTCGGTCAATCACCGTCACCTGAGCATCCAGCTCAAATTGCCTGCGGACCTGCAGGCGATGGAAGGCGAGATTCGCGAGCGCCTGCGCGAGCGGATCGAGCGGGGCCACGTTACCATCACCGCCCGTTGGCTGGAAGAGCGTGAAGCGGCGCCGGCCGCGCAGCTGGATCTCGAACGCGCGCGCGAATACGCCCGCCTTGCCGCGGAACTCAAGCACGCACTCGCTCTGCCGGGCGAGGTGGACCTGGCCTGGGTGACGCGGATGCCCGGCGTGCTCATGGAGGCCCGCGCCGCGCAGGGCAGCGTGTCCTCGGACCAGGTGTTCGTGGCGCTCGATGCCGCCCTCGCGGCAATGCTGGCCATGCGCACCATCGAGGGCGCCGCGCTGGGCGCCGAGCTGGAGCGGCAGATCGCTGCCATCGAACGCGAACTCGAGGGCGTCGAGGCGCGGGCCCCGCAGCGGCTGGTGGCCGAGCGGGATCGTTTGCGCCGCTCGGTGGCCGAATTGCTCGACGGCGCCGCGGTTGACGAGGCGCGCCTCGCCCAGGAGATCGCGCTGCTGGCGGAGCGCCTCGATATCCGTGAAGAGATCGTCCGGCTGCGCGCGCACCTGGCGGCCTGTCGCGCGGCCCTCCGGGACACCGCTTCGTGCGGCCGCCAACTCGGCTTCCTGGGTCAAGAAATGCTGCGAGAAATCAACACGATCGGCTCGAAGGCGAACGACGCCGCGATCGCGCATGCCGTGATCGCCATGAAAAGCGCCGTGGAACGGTTCCGCGAGCAGGTCGAGAACGTCGAGTGAAGCCGTTCCTGCTGATCCTGTCGTCCCCCTCGGGGGGCGGGAAGACGACCATCGCCCGGGCGCTGCTCGCCGCGCGGGACGACCTCGGCTATTCCGTGTCCGCCACCACGCGGGCGCCGCGCCCCGGCGAGCGGGACGGCGTGGATTACGTCTTCCTGTCACGCAGCGAATTCGAGCGCCGGGCGGCCCAGGGAGCGTTCCTCGAGTGGGCCGAGTATTCGGGGCATCTGTATGGCACGCCCGTGGCTGACGTCGAGCGGCTGTTGGCCAGCGGCCGCCACGTCGTGATGGATATCGAGGTCCAGGGGGCCCGCCAGGTGCGGGAGCGCCGATCCGATGTCGTGAGTATCTTTATCCTCCCGCCCTCGGTGGACGACCTGCTGGCCCGGCTCGGCGCTCGGGGGGACCAGCGTCCCCAGGACCTGAAGCGGCGCCTTCGCCGGGCGGTGATGGAAATGGACGCGGCGCGGGATTACG
>CAZVKD010000408.1:0-2234 GCA_964627675.1 uncultured Gemmatimonadaceae bacterium | reverse complement strand
CGACAGGTTCTGGAACCCGATGTCCATCATGGCCCCGTCGCCGCCCACGGCGAGGATGGGCGGGCACATCGCGAACTCGTCGTCGGTGAACTGGCGCCAGTCGAACCTGGTGAACTCGGGTTCGTGCACCTTGGGATCGTACCTGTCCTCCAGCTCCAGCTCGGCGCGCCGCACGGCAATGAAGCCGTCGGCCATCTTGCGCATCTGCCCCTCGAAGATGCCGATGGCGATCGAGGGCGCGTCCTGGAACAGGTGGTTGACCCAGGGGAAGGGATAGGGATTGAACGGATACGTGCTGCCCCAGACCGAGGAGCAACCGGTGGCGTTCGCGATGCCCAGCGTGGCGCGCCCCTGGCCGGTGGGGCCTTCGGTGTAGCGCCACCGCAGGTCCTTGAGATCGGCAATCATGCGCCCGATCCGGTCCACCGCCGCCTTCTTGGCGGGATCGAGCGGGAGGCTGACCCGATCGGCGGCCACGGCGTCAACGGCCTCGAGGTTGGCGTCCGCCGCCAGCAGGCGGCGGGCCTTCGCGTCGAGTCGCGCGATCAGATCGTCGAGCCGCTCGACGTACCGGGCCACGCGCGGCAGCATGAGCGCGTTCACCGCGGACAGAACGAGGTGCACGGCGGTCTTCTCCCCGCAGCCCATGCAGGCGCCGTCGCCGCCCGCCATGGAGCGGTAGTTCGCTTTCTTCAAGAGCAGCGACGACAGCACCCCGATGCCCTCGTCCACGCTCGCCACGTTGATGTAGCGATCCTTGGTGTCCGGGAGGAGCTGCCACAGCTTCCAGTTGCGGCGCAGCCGATCCACGACCTCCTCGTCCTGGCGGACGGTGCGGAGGGCGTGGTCGGGACAGACCTCGACGCAGATGTTGCAGCCCTTGCAGGCCTCGGGGTTGATGGTGACGGACAGCAGCCCGCCCGTCCCCTTCTCCTTGCTCTCGGGTACATCGAAGAACGGCCCGGTCTTGGCCAGCGGGAAGTCGGCGATCGCCGCGTGCACCGGGCCGAACTCCCGGTCGAGCGCCGCGCGGCGCTCGGGATCGAGCGCGAGCTTGTCCACGGTGGCCCCGTAGGCGTCGGTGAGCACCGCGCCGAACGTGGTGAACGGCGCGCCCTTCATGATGCGCCGCGCCTCGCGCGAGAGCGGTTTCACCACCTGCCGCAGGCGATCGAGTGTGCGGCCGTTCTCGACCAAGCGAATCGCAGCGTCGAGCACCTCGTCAATGTCGTTGACCAGGCCCGGAATGGCGGCGTCGGGACACTGGGTCCAGCATTGCGCGCAGCCGGTGCACCGATCCGGGATGAATTCCGGGACCTCGAACCGGACGTCGGTCATGTCGCGCATGACGCTGGTGGCGGCCGGGATCGCGCTCAACGCGGCGAACGGATCGGCGATGCCGTCCTCCCCCGTCTTGTAGAGGAATCCCACCTGTTCCCAGAAGCGTCCGGGGCTCGCGATGCCGCAGGCCGCGCCTTGCGCGAAGGACGCCGGCATGACGGGCAGGGTGCCGCGCTCGAACGGTTTTTCCGCCAGGTGCGACGCGTCAATCGCCACGACTTCGTCGTATCCGCGACGGATCACGCGCAGGTTGTCTTCCACCACCCGTTCGCCCAGGTGGCCGAACTTCTTGGCGAGCTGCTTCCGGATGCCGGCGAACAGCTGTTCCTCGGACAGACCGGATTGCTCCCGCAAGTCCGAGGCACGGAAGAACGCGCCCATGAAGGCGGCACCCTGCATGCGGTAGCGCAGCTCCGGGTCGGAGGCTTCGCTGGTGGCGATCTTGAAGCCGTCCAGCGCGAACAACCGAATGCCGCGCTTCTTGATCTCACGCTGCGCGGTGGCGGGCAGCTCGGCCCAGACCTCCGCGGGCGGGAGATCGCTCTGGATGATGAAGACGCCGCCGCTGGCCAGGCCGGCGATCGGGTCGGAGTGGCGGAACACGTTCGGGTCGGGGGAGAGCACCACGTTCACGTGCCGCAGCTCGCAGTTGAGGCGCACGGGCTCGCCGGCCAGCACGGCGTAGAACGTGGTGGGCTGGCCCTTCTTCTCCGAGCCGTACTTGGGGTTGGCTTTGATCTGGAGACCGAGCAGCTCGCTGGCGGTGAGTGCCAGGTTCTTGCCCATGGTGATGGCGCCCCACCCGCCCACGGAGTGAATTCGGATCGCCGTGGCGCCGGCCGGCAGGAGGTCAATGTCTCCCGCGGCGGGCAGCGACAGGTCGCTCAGGTGGG
>CAZVKD010000407.1:0-2273 GCA_964627675.1 uncultured Gemmatimonadaceae bacterium | reverse complement strand
AACCCACCACCGCGACCCACTGCCCGGGGCGCACCCGACCACGCCGGGTCACGGCGTGATACGGCGTGGCCACAGCGTCGGCGATCACGCAGGCGTGCTCCAGCGGCAAGTCGGGCGGGACCGTGATCAGATCGCCGGCGGGGACCACCATGAACTCGGCATAACCGCCGTCAATGTTGTTCCCCAGCATGACCAGCCGGTCGCACAGGTTCTCGCGCCCCTGCCGGCAGTAGCCGCAACGACCGCACGACAGCACCGCGGGGATCAAAACGCGCTCGCCCGGCGCGCGCGATGTCACCCCGGCGCCCACCGCCTCCACGACGCCCGCCACCTCGTGTCCCAGGATGAGCGGCGGCGTCTTGAACGGCTTCACGCCATGGTCGAGGTAGTGCAGGTCCGTATGACACATGCCGCAGCCGGCCACGCGGATCAACGCCTCGCCGGCCGCCGGCACGGGCGTGGGGACCTGCGTGACCTCCAGCGGGCGTCCGGACGCGTGAAACACGGCGGCTTTCACGGGTCATCGCCTCCGGGTATAGACCGTTCGGAACCGGAGCAGGTTCGCCAGCTCGCACCCGTCGCACGGTTCACCGAGTTCTGCATCCCGCACGGGCTCGGCCCGCACCTCGTAGCCCAGCTGCTGGTACAGGGCCACGACCTCCTCGAGCCGCGACGCATCCGTCACGAACCGCCGCTCCCACCCCGCGGCGACGAGCGCGGGGTCCGCCGCCAGCTGCGCTTCCGAGAGCACGCGGCGGGCCTCTCCCTCGACGATCAGCCCGAGGGAGCGAGCGGCAGCGTCTCCCCCGCTCCCGCCGCCGCTGCCCCTTTGGCGTCTCACGCCGCCCCCGCCCCCGCCCCCGCCCCCGCTGCGGCCGGCCTCACCCGCTGCCTTCCCAACACCGCCGCCCCGAGCGCCGACGCGTATTGCACCAGGTCACCCGAGGGCAGGTTCACGGCGCTGGCGAGCTGGCGCCTCACCACCTCCGCCAGGCGCTCGAACCTGAGAATCCCGCCGATCAACGTGAACTCGGGCTCCATGCGCACCCGTTTCATGAGCTGCACCGACCGGCTCACCAGCGACACGATGGCGCCGTGCATGATGTCGGCCGGAGCCACGCCCTGGCTCAGGTGATTGATCACCTCGGACTCCGCGAACACCGCGCACACGCCGGAGATGGGGATGGCCTCCTTCGACGTCGCCACCAGCGGGCCGATCTCTTCGGTGCGATAGCCCATGTAGCGCGCGGTCTTCTCCAGAAAGGCCCCCGTGCCCGCCGCGCACTTATCGTTGAGTCGGAACGACTTGACCTTGCGATCCGCGCCCAGCCGGCTGGCCTTCATGGTCTGCCCGCCGATGTCGAGCACGGTGCGGGTACCAGGGAAGAAGAACGTCGCGCCCCGCGCCCCGGCCGTGAGATCGGTGACCTGGAGGTCCGCGACGGTCACTTGATGACGCCCGAATCCTGTCGCTATCACGTACCCCACGTCCTCGCGCCGCGCGCCCGCCCGGACCAACGCGTTTTCCAATACCCGCTCCGCCACCTCGGCGAGCCGGAAGCCCGTGGGTTCCATCGCTCGCCCGGCGATCTCCCCATCGCTCCCGAGCACGACGGCTTTGGTGTACGTGGACCCGACGTCAATCCCGGCCGTGTAGGAGTTCATGCCGTTCCCGCCGTCCTGGCCGCCCCGCCCGCGGGCGTCCGACTCGCGACGATATGGTCCAGCGCGAACAGCGCCGCCCCCAGGGCACCCATGTAATGCGATTCCTCGGAGACGTGGGGCGCCCGGCCCAGGCGTTCGGTGAGCGCCGCCACCATGGCGCCGTTTCGCGCCACCCCGCCCGTGAACGTCACGTCCTCCTCGATGCCCACCCGGCGCAACAACCCCAGCGACCGCGCCGCGATGGATTGATGCACGCCCAGCAGGATGTCTTCGATCTTCTTTCCCTTCCCCAACCACGACAGCACTTCCGATTCGGCGAACACCGTGCATGTGGTGGAAATCTTCACCGGACGTTCGCCACCGAGCGCCGTCGGTCCGAGTTGATCGAGCGGGATGGAGAGGGCCGCCGCCGCCGCTCCCAGGAACCGACCCGTTCCCGCCGCGCACTTGTCGTTCATGCAGAAGTCGAGGATCTCGCCCGCGGGAGACACGCGGATCGCCTTCGTGTCCTGACCGCCCATGTCGAGGACCGTGCGCGTCGTGGGGAACATGTGCACCGCGCCACGCCCGTGACACGAAATCTCGGTCACCTGCGTGTTGCCGAACGT
>CAZVKD010000406.1:0-2297 GCA_964627675.1 uncultured Gemmatimonadaceae bacterium | reverse complement strand
CGCTGGACCCGATGGCGCGGGAGGAGTAGCGCAGGTCGGCGGTGAACAGCGAGCCGCGGCTGGGGTCCAGCACCGAGTTGGTCCGATCGCGCACTAGGCCCAGCGTCAACATGGACTGGGTGAGGGGTTGGACGAAGAACTCGGTGTCCTGAATCCGACAGACGTTGAAGAACACGCAGAACTTGGCGGGCTCGGCGACCGTGGACCCGTACGACAGCGAATAGGTGAGCGTGACGGGGATGTCCCACCGGGTCTGCCGCGTGACGGCCACGTTGCCGCCCACGACCTCGCGCACGAAGGCCCGGAGCTCGCTGTGCCGTTCCGCCGTGAGCGACCCGGCTGCTCTGGTGCGTCGGTCGAACAGGTGCGGCTCGCGCAGCGTGATCGAGACATTGTAGTTGAGCTTCAGACGGTTGGTGTCGCGATCCTTGCCGACTTCGCCGCACACGTTGTGCTCCAGGCCGGCGTCGAACGGCTTCCCGGTCCCGAGTTTAGACGTTCGAGCCGAAAGGTCGAGTGATCGGCCGCCGCCAAAGGCGTTGCTGTGGGTCCAGGCGGCAAGCGCGCGGAAACAGTCCACGGTCCCATACCCCGCGCCGGCCCGCATGCGCCGGAATCGCCCTTCGGACAGCCGCACCCGCACTGTCACCGTGGTGTCCGACGGGCCGGTCGGCACCGTGTCCGCGAGCGAGACGTCCACGAAGTTGAAGACGCCGAGCGCGTACAGGTCGCGCTGGCTGGCGTACAGGTCGCTGTGCCGATAACGCCGCCCCGGGGCGACGGCCAGCATTCGGGTCACGGCATCGGCCCCGATCCGATCCGCCCCCTCCACGAGGATGGTGTCCACCGTGGCCCTGGGGCCCGGCAGCACGTCGAAGGAGAGATCGGCGAGCAAGTCCTGATCGTCCACCTCGTATGCACGGAACACCTCGGCGAAGGGGTAACCCCGCTCGCGGAGAACAGCGCGTACGGTGTCGGCGGCAGCTTGAAACCGGGGCCGGCTGAAGGGATCGCCCGCGGCGAGGGGCAAATCGTGAAGCATATCCGCGGTCCGAACGATGCCTTCCGTTCCCCGGACGTGGATGGAGCGCACGCGGATGGGGCGGCCTTCCGAGATGAAGAAGCGGATGAACGCGCCCTCGTCCGTGCGCCGCACCGCGGTGTCCACGTGCGCTTCCGGGAAGCCATGGATGCGATACAGCAGGAGCACGCGCAGGACGTCTCGCCGGAATTCGTCCTCGTCGAGATAACGCTTTTCTCCGGCGCCGATCTGGCGCACCACGGGCACGCGAGCGAGGTAGCCGGACTGCGTGGTCGCGATCGAGTTGCGCAGGGTGTAATCGTCAAGGAAGCGGTTGCCCTCGAACCGCAGCTCCCGCACAACCAGACCAGACACCTCCGGCGGGACTTCCTGCTGCCCTCGAGCGGCGCTCGCCGCACCCAGACACGCCGCCACGCTTCCCAGCACCGCGCGCCATCTCGCTCCCGGCCTCAGGTGACCTCCATGCTGTGAAACGCTATCGTGGCTCTAAGCTAATAATCGCCGTTCCCCGAGGTGGGGCCCGATCTCAAGCGATCAAGGCAGGAAAGAGCCCCGCGTTGCCGGGCGTTGGGGCCGCTCAATCGCGGGCCCGCAACGCGGCCAGCGCCTCCGCCGCCGCGGTGAATTTCACGCGCGGGCGACCGAGCGGCTCCCCCTTGCTCACCTCCAATTCGTCAATGCGCCGCCAGTCGCGGTAGGTCACGACCGCTGGCTGCCGCTGCCGAACGAGCCGCTCCACCGCCTCGGGATCCGGCGCGTCCGGCCGCAGCGTGGCGGATCGGGCCGCGTCCTCCAGCATCAGCTTCACCGTCTCGGCCGCGTCCGGCTTGTTCGTCCCGATCACGCCGGAAGGGCCGCGTTTCAGCCACCCGCTCACGTAGAGCCCGGGGATGGGCCGGCCACTGGCGGGATCCAGGACGCGCCCACCCAGGTTCGGAACGGTTCCGCTTCGGTCGTCGAACGGCACGCCGGGCAAGGGAATGCCCCGGTAGCCGACCGATCGGAAGACCAGACCCACGGACAGATCCTCGGTGGCGCCGGTGGGGTGGGCCTGGAGCACCCCGCGGCCATCGGGCCGCAACACGTTTCGCCCAACGCGCATCGCCGCCACATGCCCGTTCGGTCCGGCACCAAGCTCCAGCGGGGACACCAGGAACCGCAGGATCAGCCGCCGCGGCTGCCCCCGCGGTTCTCGAGCGGCGAAGCCTCGCAGAATCTCGAGTTTTCGTTCGAGGCTGCGATCCGCCGCTTGTTC
>CAZVKD010000405.1:0-2311 GCA_964627675.1 uncultured Gemmatimonadaceae bacterium | reverse complement strand
TCCAGGCTCGCGGCCGTCAGCTCTTCGCTCAGCGGCAGGCTGTTCGTTTTCCTGTTCCTGTCGGTTCTCCTCCTGTTCACCGTCCACGTCGCGATTTCCAACAGCGTCCAGACGCGGCAGCTGGAGGAGCAGGTCAAGCGCGACGCCTACCGGGCGAGCGACCTGATTCGGCAGAGCCTCCTGGCCCACATGCTCCGCAATGAACGCGAGAACATCTACGAGATGATCAACTTCCTGGGCACCGAGCCCGGCGTGGAAGTGATCCGGATCTACAACAAACGGGGCGAAATCAAGTTCTCCAGCAAGTCGGCCGAGATCGGGACCGCCGTGGACCTCCAGGCCGAAGCGTGCAACGTGTGTCACGCGTCGGCCCAACCGCTCGAGGCGGTGCCCTCGGAGGAGCGGGCCCGGGTGTACCGCAAGCCCGCGTCACACCGCGTGCTCGGGCTCATCAACCCGATCCATAATGACGGGTCGTGCACGGCGGCCGCCTGCCACGCGCACACGCCCGACCAATCCGTGCTCGGCGTGCTCGATGTGCAGATGTCGCTCGAAGCGTTGGACCGATCGCTGGCAGCCTCTCGCCGTCAGACCTACGCGCTCGCGGTGATCGTCATTCTGGTGTCCCTGCTGGTGATGGCGGCGATCGTGTATCGGGCCGTGTACCGGCCCATCCGTCACCTGCGACAGGGAACCGAGGCACTCGGTCGCGGCGAACTGGATGTGACCATCCCGGTGCACCGGCGCGACGAACTGGGCGCGCTGGCGGACTCGTTCAATCGCATGGCGCGGCATCTCAAGAAGGCGGATGCCGAGCTCCGTGGGTGGTCGCAGTCGTTGGAGGACCGGGTCCGTGAGAAGACCGCCGAGCTGGAGGAGATCCATCGGCAGATGATGCTGGTGGAGAAAGCGGCGTCCATGGGCCGCATGGCGGCAACCGTGGCCCACGAGCTGAACAATCCGCTGTCCGGAATCATCACGTACGCCAAATTATCGAGCCGACGACTCCAAACGTTGCTGCCCGACGGTCCCGAGAAACAGCGCTTGTTGGACAACCTGGAGCTGATCAGATCCGAATCCATGCGGTGCGGCGATATCGTGCGGGATCTCCTGACCTATGCGCGGGAGAGTCGGGCCGAGCTGCGGCCGGCCCGCCTGCACGAGCTCGTCAGCCACGCGTTGAAACTCGTGGGCCATCACACGACCCTGCGCGGCGTGCAGCCAACCACCGAATTCCGTCTTGCCGATGACGAGGTGGTGTGCGACCCCGACCAGATCGTTCAGGCACTGGTGGCGCTCCTGATCAACGCCATCGAGGCCATGGGGGAAGGTGGCCGGCTGGTGGTGCGCACCTGGGCCCCGCCGGGTCAATCGGACCGCGTGGCCTTCAGCGTGAGCGACACGGGCGTCGGCATTCCGCCAGCCGTGCGGGATCGGATCTTCGATCCGTTCTTCAGCACCAAGGCCGACACCAAGGGCGTCGGCCTGGGGCTCGCGGTGGTCTCCGGCATCGTGCAGCGCCATGAGGGCGAGATCGCGGTGGAGTCCGAGGTGGGCAAGGGCACGACGTTTACCATCACCATCCCGCGCGATCCCGAGCGCGTTGCGCGAGCGCGCCCGGCGGCTGGCGCGGAAGCGGCGGGCGTATGAAACGCAAAATCCTGATCGTGGACGACGAGCTGTCGGTGCGCACGTCTCTCGAAGAGTGGTTTCTCGAGGACGGCTTCGCGGTGGAGACGGCCGAGGACGGCACCGCCGCCCTTCGGAAGATGGACCTGGGGCCGTTCGACATCGTCGTCATTGACCTCAAGATGCCCGGCATGGACGGCATCACGCTGCAGAAGCGCGTGCGGGAGATAGACCCGCACGCGGCCATCATCATTCTGACGGCGTACGCCTCGGTGCAGACCGCCGTGGAGGCCCTCAAGCTCGGCGCCTTCGATTACGTCACCAAACCCGTGGACCCCGATGAGCTGTCGTCCATCGTGCGCAACGCGCTGCGCCAGCGCGAGTTGACCGAAGAGAACGTGCAGCTGCGGGAAAAGGTGTCGGAGCTGAATCAGGCGGGTCCCATCGTGGCCACGAGTGCCCAGATGCTCCACGTGCTCGATCTGATCGCCACCGTTGCCGACACGGACTCGACAGTCGTGATTCGGGGCGAGAGCGGCACCGGCAAGGAACTCATCGCCCGCGCCATTCACGCCCAGAGCCGCCGTCGTTTCTTCCCCATCGTGGCGGTGAACGCCGGGTCCATTCCCGAGACGCTGCTCGAGAGCGAGCTGTTCGGGCACGAGAAGGGCGCCTTCACCGG
>CAZVKD010000404.1:0-2323 GCA_964627675.1 uncultured Gemmatimonadaceae bacterium | reverse complement strand
CTGCGTGTACACCCGGCGCGGGATCGCGAGGCGCACCAGCTCCATGGGGCCCTTGCCCCCGTGGAACACGCTCCCGATCTCGCAGGCGCGAATCCCGCCCTGGCGGTACAGGGCACAGACCAGCGCCTGGCCGGGGAAGTGATGCCGCGGGACATGCGGCGCCAGGGCGGCCGCGTCAATGTAGATCGCGTGGCCGCCGGGCGGCTCGACAATCTGATAGCCGATATCCCGGAGCTTTTCGCCCAGGTACTCGGTCGAGCGGATGCGATACGCCAGGTAGTCCTCGTGCACCACCTCCTCGAAGCCCTGCGCCATGGCCTCGAGGTCCCGGCCCGCAAGACCGCCGTAGGTCACGAACCCCTCCGTGAGGATCAGCAGCGCGTCCGCCCGCTGCGCCAGCGCCGGGTCTCGGATCAGCAGGACGCCCCCGATGTTCACCAAGCCGTCCTTCTTGGCGCTGATGGTCGCCCCGTCGGCCAGATCGAACATGTCACGGGCGATCTCGCTCACGCTTCGATGCTGCTGCCCCGGCTCCCGGAGCTTGATGAAGTACGCGTTCTCGGCAAAGCGGCAGGCGTCGAGATATAAAGGAATACCATAGCGGTCGCACACCGCGCGCACAGCCCGCAGATTCTCCAGACTCACCGGCTGCCCGCCGCCCGCGTTATTGGTCACCGTTACCATGCACAGCGGAATGCGATCGGCGCCGACGCGACCGATCAGCTCGATCAGCGCCTCGACATGCATGTTGCCCTTGAACGGATGGAACGCCTGCGGGTCGCGGGCTTCGGGAATCGGCAGATCCAGCGCCTCGGCTCCCGAATGCTCCACGTTGGCCCGCGTCGTGTCGAAATGGCTGTTGTTCGGGATGACCTTCCCCTTTCCCCCCACCAGCTCGAACAGAATGCGCTCACTGGCCCGGCCCTGATGCGTGGGCAGGATGTGATCGAAGCCGGTCAGCTCGCGCATCCGCTCCTGGAACCGGTAGAAGCTCTCCGCTCCCGCATAGGACTCGTCGCCTTGCATGATGCCGGCCCACTGCAGGCTGCTCATCGCGCCGGTGCCGGAGTCGGTGAGCAGGTCAATGAGCACGTCACGCGCGGGAATGTTGAACACGTTGAACGCCGCTTCCCGGAGAATCCGCTCACGCTGCTGGCGCGTGGTCATGCGGAGCGGCTCCACCACCTTGATGCGGAACGGCTCGATGATGGTCTTCATGGCATGTGACCATAGCCTTTCAGGACGAGCGTCCGGCGCTCGGGATCGTACGTGATGAGTGCGACCTGCCGCGGCTCAAGTACGAGGCGACCCTTGAATTGGAGGAGCGCCGGGGTTTCCTGGGCCCGCCCGGCATGACCCTCGCGCACCCGGTCGTCGTCACCACCCGTCTCTTCTCGCCTTTCCTCATCCGCCCTCGCCAGCCGCTCGCTTCTCCTCGCCTCTCCTCGCCTCTCCTCGCCTCCCCTCGCCTCGTCTTCATCCCCCGCGCTCCGCCCGAGCACGTCCTCCCTCACAAACTCCAATTCAAGCAGCCGTACGCCGGGATCAACGGCGATCTCGTGAAACACGTACAGCGGCCGATCCGCCCGCGCGCCGCTGGGCTCGACGGACGCATCCGCGGCGGTGGCCCCGTCGAGCACGACCACCAACCGGTAGGGCAGCGTGCGTCCCTCGCAGATCTCCTCGCGCCGCATGTGGGCGGGCATCCGGGCCAGCTCCTCGGACGGGAGCCGGCGGCATTCCTCGATGGGCGAGCTGCTGGCGCGCCAGGTCAACCGAATTACCGCGTGCGCCGGTGGCGACCAGGGATACGGCGCGCGTGAGAGCGCGCCGAGGGCCGCGAACGACAGGACGGCGAGTCCTCCGGCCAACGCACGCGAGCCGGTCGTCATCGCTCCGCCGCCTCCGCAGCGGGTGCCTCGCATTCGAAGTCGAGGTCCACGCGTTCCTCGGCACGCGCGGCGTCGAGCGTCGCGATGTCGCCCTCGTACTCCGTAAGCGCCGCTCGAACCGTCGCGCGCTCCCCCGACCCGGCGTACGCCACGCGCACGCGGCGCCGATCCACCCGGGCCTTCAACTCGGCTTCGCGATCGTGGTACAGGCGCTCCTCCAGCCACTTGGGCCCCTCGCGGTGCCAGCAATCCCTGGGCGGGCACGACACGATCAGCACGCCGCCGGCACCCGAGCGCACCAGGTACTCCACCACCGACGTGTGCACGCTGCCCGCGCACTCCACCGCCAGGACCGGAGCGCGCTGCAACGTCTCGCCCGTGGCGATCCCGCCGGCGCCGTGCGCGCACGCCACCGCAACGACCTGTCCGCT
>CAZVKD010000403.1:1841-2329 GCA_964627675.1 uncultured Gemmatimonadaceae bacterium | reverse complement strand
TCCGGCATCTACCGCTTCGAGGTAGGCGGCGAGGATGGCGTCGATTCGAGCGTCACGGGAGGGGGACGTGTCGGACATGGTGGAACCTGCTCCGCTCGATCAGGGGGCGTGGGAACCTACCTAGTCCCATATTCCGCACCCCAACCGCTGGTGCTCGGCGGGAGTGGGCCAGCGGTCATCCAGAAGGATGATGCGGCAGTTTCTGCGCCAGGATTGCTTCGGGAGACGGGAAGTGCAACTGCTCCAGGATGTGACGTTGACGGCTCGTCAAGCGCGTCGTGTACACCACGCGCCCCGTGGCCACGCGTTGGACAATCAGTCCGTAGACGCGAAAGGAACGCAGCAGTGACTCACTGGTCAGCCGCTTCTCGCTCGCTGCGGCATCCGCGGCGACGCTTTGACGATACAGCCGCTCCAGCACCTGATAGGCCGTCAACGCCACCTGCAGCAGACTCCCCAACGCCTCGACCCGCTCGCCCAGGATCACC
>CAZVKD010000403.1:0-1831 GCA_964627675.1 uncultured Gemmatimonadaceae bacterium | reverse complement strand
CGATTTCAAAAACACGGGGCGAACGGCCAATGGGGTCTTCCCTTGATGGTGCAGCAATTCGACATAATTCTGCTGCTTAAAGTAGCTGAAGAGCGTGTCGGCACTCCGACTCAGCGACGCCGTCGTCACCAAAACCGAGTAGCCATCATACGCTGCGTCCGCCTCGGACGCCGTGGCGTCGAAGTGGAAGTCCAAGCGGTGGGTGGCGCGACGGCAGCCCCGCGCCGGCGGCGGCAAGGCGGCCTGCTCGGCGGGGCTCAGCGGCACCCACTCCCAGTGGAAGTAGTGCCGCGCCGACTTGTTGCCCAGGAGCTTGGCCACGCGGCGGGCAATCGCCGCGGGCGTCGAGCGCGGATGGCCGCGCAGGACCGAGGCGGCGATCTGCTCCCGGCCAGCCCGGAGCTGGGCAATGGTCTTTTCCCGGTTGCGGCGGCAGACCTTCTGGTCGGCCGTGCTGAAGACGAAGATCACCCGACAAGGGATGCGCTCCTCGGTCTCCGGGTCGATCAGGTGGTGGCGGAGGACCGCGAGTTCGTAAGGTTCCCGCGGCAAGGTGGAGTGGGTGTGGCGGCGGCGCTGTTGTTCCAGGGAGAGGTAGCTGGCGTTGACCCAGGTGAGCCGGTCTCGGTGCTCGTCGAAGAGGGCACGGAAATCCTGCCATGGCGCGGAACAGAGTGCCTGATAGCCGTGACGGTGCAAGCGCGCGACGTGGGCGGTGGAGAACGTCCCGCGGTCGGAGATCAGCAAGAGATCCGGCGGCGGCGGCAGGTAGTGCTGCAAGAGCTGGAACTGTTGCGCGATGGCCGTGTGGCCATTGCGGTTGCCATCGAGGACGTGCGTGAGCACGGGCACGGCCCCGTACTCATCCACGACGGCCGTCACGCCGGCTTGCACGAGCTTGTGCTCCGACACGCGCTTCCCGTCATGGCCATAGGTCAGGTGCGCGGGCGGAAAGTCGGCCGAGGGCGTGACGGGCGGGAGGGGCAATTCGTCGGGTCGTGGGGTCGAGGTGTCCTAGGCCCCGTAGAAGTGCAAGGCGGTAGGATCGAAGTGGAGTCGTTGGCAGGACAAGTGGGTGAGGCGCAAGGCCTGCTCGGCCACGCTGGCCAGAATGGAGTGGCGTTGCGTGAAGAAGGCGTCGAGGGCGCGGCCCCAGCGGTCATCGTTGAGCTTGTCGGCCGGGATATTCCAGAAGAGATCCGCGCCGGTCTGTTCGGCCCAGGTGGCGACGTTGACCAGAGCGGTGGGACTACTGAGTCGGGCTGCGAGGAGGAGACTGAGCACCTGGCCGTGGGAGAATTCGAGCTGCGGATCGGGGGGCAAATGGCGATCGATAATGGCGGCGATGTCCAGTCGTTCGAGCAGCGGGCAGAGCAGCGCCAGGGGCCCGGCATTGAGGACGTGCTCGGCGCGCGCAGCGCCATGCCAGTTGAAGCACATAGTGGCTTCTCCTTGGGAAGGGCGAGTCGTGCGGAGGCAAGCGTGCTGAAGAGGCGTGGCCCGAGGTGCATTCCCATGATAGAGGCGGAGTCAAGCGCGCAAAAAAGTGGGGTTCGAGGAAGCGCCCTGGACGGGGTGCCGCGTAGAATGGAACGCGGCCGCGAGCGCGCTGGCTGATACCCCGTGCCACTCCCGATGGCCAGAGGTATCACCAGTTCCTGCTCCCGGAGGACCATCAGATGAAGGGGTGCGGAAAATCGGCCTGGAGGCCCTCGCCGCCCTCAAGGAGGACAAGACCATCGGCGAACTGGCCAGCCGCTTCGGGGTCCACCCGACCCTGATCCACGCCTGGAAGAAGCAACTGCTCGCCGGCGCCGACCAGGTCTTCCGC
>CAZVKD010000402.1:0-2329 GCA_964627675.1 uncultured Gemmatimonadaceae bacterium | reverse complement strand
CCCATGACTCCTTCCTCTCAGGTGATGGAGCCTCCGGGAAAGCCGGAACGGTTCAGGTCCGCGGCTGGTATCAGGGTCGACAGCGACTCCACGGTGATGCCGACCCGCTGGGACAGCTTGCTGAGCGCGTCCGCCGACTCCAGCGAGGACTTGACCATCGCCCCGAGCCCAGCCGCCGAGACGGCCACGCCGAGGTTCGCGAGCAGCCCGTTGAGGGAGCGCGCGGCGTCGCCCAGGCCGCCGAGGTTACGCTTGATCGAGTCGATAGCGCCCCGGGTGTGGTCGACGGCCGTGATCAGGAGTTGTGCGCGGTTGTTGGCCATATTGGCTTGGGTTCCATTACCGGCTAAAATCTGACTAGTCTGGTCAGAACGAGGGTTGAGTCATGCGCACCTGGCAAATGCAAGAGGCCAAGTCGCGTCTGTCGGAAGTCGTCAAGGATGCCGAGCGCGAGGGGCCGCAGGAAATAACCGTGCACGGCCGCTCGGTGGCGGTGGTGCTGTCGCGTGCCGATTACGACCGGCTGGCCGGTACCGGTGAGTCGCTGGTCGCCTTCATGCGGCGTTCGCCGCTGGCGGGTGCCGTGGATCTCGACTTCCCGCGCGATCAGAGCCCCACCCGAGAGGTGAGCCTTTGAGCTACCTCGTCGATACCAACGTCCTCTCGGAACTGCGACGCCGCCAGCCCGACCCGAATGTCGTGAACTGGCTGGAGGGCCGACCGGCCACCACGCTGTATCTCTCCGTCCTGACCCTGGGCGAGCTGCGCAAGGGCATCGAGGCCTTGCCCGAGGGCGCGCGCAAGCATCGGCTCCTCGACTGGCTGGAGGTCGAACTGCCGGGGTTCTTCGCCGGACGGGTGTTGCCCATCGACACGCATGTCGCGGATCGCTGGGGGCGCCTGGTGGCTCAGGCGGGCCGGCCCGTGCCGGCCATCGACAGCCTGCTGGCCGCCACCGCGCTGACCCACGGTCTGACGTTGGTCACCCGCAATCTGCGCGACTTCCAGTATCCGGGGCTCGCGGTGATCGATCCTTGGTCGGAGGGAGCGCCGTAACTGGGTGCGTGCTGTATTTGAGGATTCCGCAACCACACAGGAATAATCAACCGCTCGTAATCGCACTGGAGGGAGTCTGATGCTTTCGTTTGCAACCGAGTTTCCGATCGATCCCGGCCGAGTTACGGCTGACTTCCTTCAGGCGATGGTAACTTGGGTATCGGGATCACCGCACACAAGATTGTCCTTGGAGAAGCTTGGGGAGCTTCAAGAAGGCAAAGAAGCGCATGTCGAAGTCGGAAATGAAACGATTCAATCACTCATCGCCTTCTCGGCAGATATGGAGCTTGCGGGTGTTCGATATAGCCGACATGACGATGGCTTGGATTGGTTAACGACTGTCGTTTTTTCCAGAACATCAAGCGACGCCTGGCTGGGCATAAGAGTCGAATGCGAGTCTCAGCGTCCTGCCGCTCATCTGCCGCCCGCAAAAAAACCTGTTGTCGTGCGAACTGTGCTGGAGTCCCTCGGTGGTGCCGCTGACGGGCCTTTACCCATCAGCACTTCCGCGCATTATCTGACCAACACTGACATCGAACTCACCGCCAAACTGATTCGCGGCGACGCCGGTTGCCGTCTGCCCACCAATAACGAAACCCCAACCGTTCTCGGTTGGGGTTTCGTTATTGGTGGCCGAAGGGGAATATGAAGTCTCGTTCGGAAGAATGCGGGTTCATGCGGAAAGATGCGGGTTCCTGCGAATCGGCGGGAACACGTGGTGGCACCCGACACCGTGGCCGCCATCCCGAACGACGCGTTGCCGGACCACATCACGCCGTTCGACCTGGCGATTGATCCGCCGACGTGGAGGGAGAGGGAACGGGTGAGGGTTAACTACAGCAACTACCCTTGCCACGTTCCTGTATCGGCGGGCATGGCACTGTGCCGTAAGAGCAATACACACAGCAGTCACCCGGCTTCGGCTTGAGCACGGCGTGACACTGCTCGCACTCGTAGAACCACTGGCAGGCATCCGTGGGCATGGTTTCGGTCTTGATGTGACCGCACTCGGGGCAAGTCAGCGTCGACTCCAGGATCACCGTAGTCAATTGGCAACTCCCATCACGGTGGACGGAAAACCTGCGTCCTTGGTTGCGCGTGTGAGGGCCTCGACGTTTGCCTTCGCATCATCGAACGTCACCCTGGCCTCGCGTCGACCCAGGTTCACGTCGATCTTGCTGACCCCGGCCACCTTGGTTAGCGCCTTCTTGACCGTGATCGGACAAGCGGCACAGTTCATGTCAGGCACGGACAGCGTGACGGTCTGCGTGGC
>CAZVKD010000401.1:0-2332 GCA_964627675.1 uncultured Gemmatimonadaceae bacterium | reverse complement strand
CCCACTCCCAGGACCGCGCTCACGGCGTTCGCGACCGTCATCTCGGGGGACGAACTCGCGCGCCGGGGTATTCGGTCGGTGATTGACGCGCTCCGCGACGTGGCCGGCGTGGCCGTGGCCCAAACGGGCTCGGCCGGGGGCCTCGCCTCGGTCTTCGTGCGCGGCGGCGAGAGCGACTATACCACGGTCTTGGTGGACGGCGTCCCGCTCAACGCGCCAGGCGGCGCGGTGGACCTCGCCGCCCTCACCACCGACAATGTGGAACGCATCGAGATCGTGCGAGGGCCGGCCAGCGTGCTCTACGGTTCGGAAGCCATGTCCGGCGTGGTGCAGATCTTCACGCGTCGGGGCCGTGGGGCCGCGCGAGCGGAGGCCGCGTTCCGGACCGGCGTGATTCGAAGCGCGCGCCCCGGGGCCAACGGTGTGGTCCGAGGCGAAGTCACCAACCCGGCCCTGGAATGGGGCGTGCAGGCGGCAGGAGGAACGGAACTGGCCAGTTACTCCTTCGGCCTGGCGCGCCAGGCGAGTCCGGGCCTGTACACCACCGATGGGATCCGGCGGTTCAATAACGACTCCCGGAACGCGGTGCTCACCGGTCTCGTGCGCGTGTCGCCTGACGCGCGGAGCGAAGCCACGCTGAGTGTGCGCTACGGCGACGACACCTATCACTATCCCACGGACGGACGCGGCCGGTTGGAAGACCAGAATGCCTTTCAGTACCGCCGCAGCACGACCATCGGCCTCGATGCCGGCCGGTTCCTGACGCGCCGGTTGGAAGCGCGGGTGTTCCTGGCCGATCACACGACCGATGGCGGAACGGATGATCAACCGGACCACCCAGCCGACACCCTGGGCTTTTACGCGTCCGAGACTCACGCCACCGTCGAACGACGCAGGGCCGACGCCCGATTGATCACCCATCTGCCCTGGGCGACCTCGGTCGTGGTGGGCGCCCAGATCGAGCAGCAGTGGCAGCGCGGTTTCAGCACCTTTGCTTCGGAGTTCGGCCAGTTCTCCTCCGACGACGATCACCGGCGGCGGACCCGGGGCTACTACGTGCAGCTGCAGAGCGACGCGCTGGGAACCTTCGCGGTCAACGGCGGGTTGCGGCTCGAGGACAGCCAGAGCTTCGGGGTCCACTGGACGGCACGGGGCGGGCTGGTGTACCGCCCGGCGGGCGGCTTCGCCGTGCGAGCCGCGGCGGGCACCGGGTTCAAGGAGCCGACGCTGTACGAGAACTTCGCCACCGGATTCGTGCGAGGGAATCCCGACCTCCGTCCTGAGCGGTCAGTGAGTGCGGAAGTGGGGGTGGAGCACGCCCTCACCGGCGGCCGGGGCGCGATGACCCTTACGGCCTTCTGGCAGCGTTTTCGAGATCTGATTCAGTTCACCTTCGGCCCCCCGGCGCCGGGCGATCCCAACTTCCTCAACGTGGGCGAAGCGGAGGCCTCGGGCATCGAGTTCGAGGGGCGGATCGCGGCATCCTCAGCCGCGGGACTCAACGCGACGTATACCTATCTCCACACCGAAGTGATTGACGGCGGACTCGACGCCGGTCCCTGTGGCACCTTCGTCGGGGGACGCCGTCTGCTGCGCCGGCCCGCTCACGCGGCGTCCGCCGGACTCGACTTCCGCCCCCGGAGCGGCATCCGGCTTCATGCCCTCGGGCGCTACGTGGGCCAACGGGAGGACTGCGACTTCGCGGCGGTGCCGGCGCCCGCAACGCTCGCTGGGTACGCCACCGCCGACCTTTCGGCGGAGTGGGATTTCCGCCCTCGCGCGCCGGCTGCGACGCTGACGCTCAGGGTGGAAAACGTCGCCGGGGCGGACGTGAGGGATGCGTTCAACTTCGCCGCGCGGGGAACGACGGTCTGGCTCGGGGCGCGGGTGCGCTAGGGGCGGCCGGCGACGGGGGACGGCAGCCCGCGATGGCCGGGCGACAGCACCTTATCTTTGGGCTGATGCCCCCAACGTCGTCCCCCGCCGTCATCCTCCACGCGTTCAAGTACGGAGAAACGTCGAAGATCGTGCGGCTCGCGACGCCGGGACACGGCGTGGTCAGTGCGATCGCCAAGGGCGCCATGAGGCCCAAGAGCCCGTTCGGGGCTCGGCTGCAGGTGCTGACGCGCGGTACGGCGCAGCTGTACTTGAAGCAGAATCGCGAACTCCAGACGCTGGCCGGTTTCGAGGTTGCCCGCCAATGGCAGCCGCTGAGCCACGATCTGGCGCGGTTCGCCGTCGCCACCGTGCTCGCTGAACTTGTCCTGCGCTGTTCGCCCGCTGAGCCGCAGCCAGCCGTCTATGACGTCCTTGCCACCGGGCTGGAACGTGT
>CAZVKD010000400.1:0-2351 GCA_964627675.1 uncultured Gemmatimonadaceae bacterium | reverse complement strand
GATCTGCGCCAGCAGCGTCCCCGGGGTGGTGAGCGGCGCGTACACGCGGGCGGCCAGACCAGCCCGCCGCGCGTAGGCGCTGAGGGCGACCCCGGCATTGCCGGCGGTTGGCACGGTAAAGGCCGTGGCTCCTCCCAGCATGGCCCGGGTCACGGCCATGGAGAGCCCGCGGGCTTTGAACGACCCCGTGGGTTTCTTCGACTCGTCCTTGATCCAAACCTCACCCACCCCGAAACGTCGCTCGAGGCCGGGCATCCGGAGCAGCGGCGTCATCCCCTCCCCCAGCGTCACGGGGTGCTCCCCGGGGCGCAACGGAAGCCATTCGCGGTAGCGCCACATGGACCAGTCCCGTGCGACCGAATCGCCGGCCGAAGACGGGCGCGTGCTCGCGACTGCCTCCGGGCGACTCGCGCCATCTGTTGGCCCGGCGGGGCGGAGCGGCAGTTCGTCGTACTCCACCAGCCAGGGCGACCCGCAGGCAGGGCACACCGTGGGAAGCCCGTCGGGAGCCGCCGTTGCCGGACATTCAGAGCAAACCAGACGCCAGGGCCAGGCCGGCGTCACGTTTTCCTCACCTGCTCGAGAATGCGGTCGGCGAGGGGGAGTGAGAACCCGGGGATGGCCGCGATTTCCTCTGGGGTAGCCAGGCGAACGCCCGCCAGGCTTCCGAAGCGCTCCAGCAGCGCTCGCCGGCGGGCCGGGCCGACGCCGGGAATCTCGAGCAGGGCTGACGTGATCGTGCGTGCGGCGCGCCGTGCACGGTTATACCTGAGCGCGAACCGATGCGCCTCGTCGCGAGCCCGCTGCAGCAGCCTGAGCGAAGGAGCGCGGCGCGGCAGACGGAGACTGCCGGGACGGTCGGGCACGAAGACTTCCTCTTCCCGTTTGGCAAGACTGATCACCGGGACATGGGCTGCTCCGGCGTGCTCCAGGGCCCGGCGAGCGGCGTTCAGTTGCCCCTTCCCGCCGTCTATGACCATCAAGTCGGGCAGCGGTTTGTTCTCCTCGCGGCGCCGGCTCACGAATCGCGTCACGACTTCTTGAATCGCGGCCACGTCGTCCGACCCCGCGGCCGGAGCGCCCGGTCCCGGCGCGTCCTCGGCCTGGTGCCGGCCGCCCTCCGCTTCCGCCGGTCCGCGGATGCGGTACTTGCGGTACTCGCTTTTCTTGGGGCGGCCACCCTCGAACCACACCAGCGCTCCCACGGTGTCGCGACCCTGGCTGGTCGAGATGTCCACGCAAACCATCGAGCGCGGAGCAGCCGTCAGGCCCAGGTCCCGGCCCAAGGCGTACACCGGGTCTTCGGCGCGCTCGTCCGTGACCAGGGACTCGAGGAACAGGCTCTCGAGCAGGTGCCGGGCGTTTTGATCCGCAAGCTCCACCAGCCGATGGTAGGCGCCTCGGCGCGGCACGTGAAAGCGCGTGTCCGGCAGGAGCGACGCGAGCTGGTCGAAGTCCGCCGGCGGAAACGGCAAGACGGCCAGGGGCGCCCGCGCTTCGGCGCTCCGGTAATGACCTACCAGGAAGGTGCTGAGCGCCACGGCGTCGGGTTCGTCGGCGAGGTTGGCGAGAAACCGGTGGTCCCGGGCGACGATCTTGCCGTCGCGGGCGCGGAGCACGACGCCGGCGGCGTCATCGCCATCGCGGGCGAAGCCGATCGCGTCGGCATTTGCCACGGCGACCGTCTCCACCGCCGCCGGGCGCTCGAGCTGATCGAGCCACCGGAGCGCGTTCCTGATCTCCGCCGCCCGTTCGAACTCCAGGCGCCCCGCGGCGTGGTCCATGCGTTCGCGCAGGCGGTGACGCACGTCAACCGTCCGGCCCTCGAGGAACGCCACGACGTCGTCCATCATCCGGCGATACTCGGCCTGACCCTGGTATCCCACGCAGGGTGCCAGACACCGATGGATGTGGTAATCGAGGCAGGGCCGATCCGGCGCATCCGCCGGGAGGTCGTAATGGCACGATCGGACGGTAAAAATCCGGCGGATCACCTGGAGGGTGCGCCGGAGGACGGCGACGTCCGTGTAGGGTCCGAACAGACGTGCGCCTGGGATGTTGAGCCGCCGCCCGACCACGATCCTCGGAAACGGCTCGGCCAGCGTCACGGCGATGCTGGGATAACTCTTGTCGTCCCGCAGGGCGATGTTGTAGCGGGGGCGGTGTTCCTTGATGAGGTTGTTCTCGAGCAGGAGCGCCTGGGGCTCCGATGGCACCACGATGGTGTCGAGATCGGTTGCATGCCGCAGCAGCGATCGCATGCGTGGGCTGGCCTGGGCGTCGGCGGCGAAGTAGCTGCGCACCCGCTGGCGCAGGTCGACGAGACTGTTGAAGACCATCCACACCCAGGC